>CALGRQ010000107.1 GCA_937880795.1 uncultured Dyadobacter sp.
GCAACGCTACAAAGAATTGCAGGACATCATTGCAATTTTGGGTATGGAAGAACTTTCTGACGACGATAAGCTTGTGGTATCACGTGCACGTCGTGTAGAGCGTTTCTTGTCACAGCCTTTCTTTGTTGCTGAGCAGTTTACAGGTTTGAAAGGTACTTTGGTTGATATCGCTGATACCATCAAAGGGTTTAACCTGATCATGGACGGAAACTATGACCACCTTCCTGAAATGGCGTTCAACTTGGTTGGAACCATTGAAGACGCACAAGCAAAAGGTGAGAAAATGCTTGCAGAAGCAGGAAACAAATAAGTATTGATCAATTGAGTTAGTCTTAGCTGTTAGCCAACAGCTATACGCTAACAGCTAAACGCGCGGAGTACCGCAACTTGAAAAATGAACTTAGAAATAATTACCCCAGATAAGAAAGTATTTGCCGGAGAGGCGAATGCTGTGACATTGCCGGGTACCGAAGGACAGTTTCAGGTTTTGAATCGTCATGCACCTTTGGTGAGCACATTAGGCAAAGGAGACGTGGTGGTAGAGGTAAGTGGCGCTAAGCAAACTTATACCATCGACGGCGGCGTTGTAGAAGTACTCAACAACAAGGTACTGGTTCTTGCCGAAGCCGTTCTATAACGGAATAAATTTTATGTTTTGAAAACCAGAGATTGCGAAAGCGGTCTCTGGTTTTTTATTTTAGTTGCGATCATTCTAACTATTGGAGTATAATCAGGATTACTCCGTCGTCTGCAAGAGATTCGAATTCGAATTCATTCACGTGCCACAATGTAAGCGCGTCTCCGGTTTCTAACAATCGGTTTTGCACCTCAAATGCACCCCTGATGATATAGGTAAAGGCAATTTTTTCGGGCTGAGATATTGAAACAACACTTTCATTGCGCACACCATACTGCCCAATCCATACAGAAATGTTTTTATCTGCATTGGTGAAAACCTCAGAGCGTTTATTCTTGTCGTTTAAGTTGAAGCTGGATAGGAGGGCTTCTCGGTTGAAACTTTGAATGTCAAAATCGGATAGATTTAACTGGAAACTGAGCTGTAAATAGTGTATGGTTTCCACAGCATACGGGTTGGCGATGCTGAAATTGTTCTCAGGATTGTATTTAAAACAGAACGATTCGCCCGGACTGACAAAAACGGATGCATTTTGTTCATTTACTAATTCCAATCCTCCTGCAATGGGTATAAGCACGACTTCTAAAATTGTATTGTGCTTAATTTCAATACTTTGCGAAGCGTCAAGTTCATTGTATTCAAAAGAGAGTAGGAGTCCTACCGGCTCTCGTCCGGGTGCAAAATAGTCCCCAAAATTGAGTGTTCGCAAACTACGAAATCCTTCGGATGTTGTTTTTCCGCGTTGACCAGCGATGTAAATTTGTGCTTGATCTTGGGTTATCATAATGGCTTAGGAAAAGCTGCTGCAATAATGTGAGATGCTGAGTTTCGGTACAATAGCAATCAGATCTGTATCAATTTCCAACCCACTACGAAGACTTTCGGAGCGATCTCCTTTGGATATAAGTATTCGCTCCCCTACTGTATTGATCCAGCTGAGAGGGTCACTGAAAAAAGAAATTGAGATTTTGTGAAAGCTTTTATGCTCAAGATGGGATTGTAGGATCTCAAGTTTGAAATCATGAAATGGAAGACACAATTCACCAAGCTGATTTTTTATATCCGGGATGATATCATTCAGTAATTTAATATACCCCATGGCAGCAGAACTTGCCAGATAATGCAAGTGCTGGGCATCGGGTATATTGTCATACAGCTCTTTAAAAGTCGTATATTTTCCAGTCGGATCCAGTCTTTGAGCCTGCATATAAAACTCCATATGCGTGGCATCGAATACAGCCCTATCCCAGGCCTCCGTTACTGAATGATCAATGATTTTACGGTAACACAATCGAATGATTCCCTGCATATGATTTACGATCACGCACACGCGCGGCCTTATTTTTAAGCATAAATGATATTGCGAACAAGGCGTAGATGCCGGCCTCTCTCCTCCCCTACCCTTTCACCACAATAGTATGTGTCAGTTCAAATTCAGTAGTAACACTGCCGGTAACCTTCGACATTTCAGTAGTAACGCCGTCACCAAATACGTTATCCCTGGCATTGGTTGTATCGGCCTGCCCATGACTTTTGTATACACCTTGCGCATATACCAGTGCACTGGTTGCCTCAGGAAAGGCAATTTGGGTGATCAAAAGAGATTTGCCGGTTTCATTGTATACGTGCACATGAATGTGAGGTGCACGACCCGAATACCACCCGGGGTAAATGCTGGTAAAAGTTACCAATCCATTGCTATTGCTTGTTTGGCGCCCGCGAAGAAAGTTAACATTCTGATAATTGGTAGACTGCATCCCTCCGCCCCCATATTGTGAGTAATTGCCGCCTGCATCACAATGCCAGATATCTACTATGGCACCTGATAATGCAGCACAATCGTTGTTCTTATTCTGTATCGTAATGTTAATGGTAAGTTTATTGCCTTCCCGATCAGAAGTAATGTCGTTCAGCACGTAGTTGCCGGGTATTTTGGTTGGGAACGGGCCATCCGTTTCCGAAGCCGTAGCGGTGCAGTTGCCCGATTCCGTTGTATTGTTGTCACTAGGATCCACA
>CALGRQ010000108.1 GCA_937880795.1 uncultured Dyadobacter sp.
AAACATCTTAGCCCAAAAGGAATAGAAGTACTTGAATTGAAAATACATAATAACCTCGTGGCTCAAAGACAGAAGAAAATTGTTTATAAACATAAAACACAAACGCTAATACATATACGTTTTACATTCATATACACGACCAGCAAGCATATTAATCGAACGATGTCCTAATTATCTAAATGGGTTATTCATCATTAGATATCCCATCGCACAGTAGATTAGGTTATGGTAAAATTTCAGTTCTGAATAAGAACGAATGAGAAACCAGTGCCATCAATTCCTAAATGCATGCCAGAATTTCAAACACCTGAAACTCAATAGTATACAATTCAAATCTAAAAATAAAATGTCCAATTATGAACGCGTCAAATCTTACCTGCTAACAAGCTATCACCCAGTTATTGAGAGACCGTTCTATTAAACACAAGCAAATTTTACTAATTTGGTTTTCAACCAAAGTCGACATATGCCTTTCATTGATTACAACAGCCGTAAAAAGATTAAAATCTGGGATGGGATATACGGTGCCATAGCCCATTCGGAAAAATCTACATTTTGCCATTTCAATATTGACAACGGTACTGACCTTCCCGAACACAGCCACATGCATGAGCAGTGGTGCCACGTACTGGAAGGAGAACTGGAATTTACTATTGACAGAGATGTAAAAATACTAACCTCCGGTATGTCCGCCTATATACCATCCTGGGCACCACATTCAGCAAGAGCGCTCACTGCCTGCAAGGTGATCGATTGCTTTACGCCGGTGCGGGAGGATTTTAAGAAATTGGAAGAAGAAGCTGAAATGATCTGACACATTTCACTTCTTCCATCTTACATTTCACTTGTTCACTCACTCCGCAAAGACTTCACCGGGTTGAGCAATGCCGCCCGAATAGCTTTAAAACTTACCGTGAGCAGCGTAATAAAAATCAATACGGCGAGAACAGAAGCAAATACCCAGGGTTGAATTTCAATCATATAGCTTTTGTAATCTTCTAGCCATACGGTCATGCCGTAATAGGCAATGGGCGCTGCAATGACAAAAGAAATGACTACCAATTTCACAAAATCTTTAGACAACAGTCCCCATAAGGTAGCCACGCTTGCACCCAACACTTTCCGTATACCAATTTCCTTCGTGCGCTGCTCTGCCATAAAAGAGGCCAAACCGAATAATCCGAGACAAGAAATGAAGATGGCCAGAATCGATACAATCGCAGAGAGATTCCCTATAAGCTCCTCATAGTTAAATTTTTTCGCGTATTCCGTATCGGCGAACTTATATTCAAAAGGATATCCAGGGTTGTAACGGTCAAAAATTGGTTTGATTTTACTGATTGCTTCGGAATTGGAAACATTTGGATTGATACGCACGTTCATCCAATTGACCCAATCCTTGGCAAAAACAACAGTTACGGGCGAGGTCTTACCAAAGGGTGAATCCATTAAAATATTGGGCATAACACCCACCACTCGCCATTCTTTATTATTCCATTTTAGAATTTCGCCCACCGGATCTTTAAGTCCCATACGTTTCACCGCTGCTTCATTGAGTATTACCCCACTCGAATCACTGAGAAATTCCCTCGAAAAATCCCGTCCCGCTTTGAGCTCAATCCCCATCGTTTTGGTATAGTCGTAGCTGGTGGCCACGGTGGTAAATATCACCCCTTTATCACTGGGCGTAGAACCTTTCCACTCCCATCCTGCATTATTACTCCATACATCCGAAGGAGGAGAATTCGTTTTACAAATAGACGTTACCATTCCCGAGGCAATCAGTTCATTGCGCAAGGGTTCAAAGTTTTTACTCAAACCGCTCGTTGATTCAACCGAAATAAGCCCTTTATTGTTAAATCCGATCGGTCTGTTTTTACCATGTTGGATCTGCTGATAAATGATGATGGTGCCAATCATAAGCACAATGGAGAATGAAAATTGAGTCACCACCAAAACCTGACGCGGAAGAGAGGCATTCTTTCCAACATATATCACTCCCTTTAAAATTCTAACCGGATTGAATGACGATAGGTATAGTGCCGGATAACTACCTGCCAAAAGTCCGGTAAACAGGGCGAATAGGATCAGTATAACCCATAGAATCGGATTCCCTAATTGTAGCGATAAAGATTTCTCTGTCAGTGTATTAAAAAAAGGCAGAATGAGCAGAACCAATACCATACTCAAAACCAAAGCCATGAATGTGATAAGCAACGACTCGCTTAAAAACTGAGCGATGAGTTGCTCTCTGCCTGACCCTACTGCCTTACGTACACCGACCTCTTTGGCACGCTTTTCGGATCTTGCAGTACTCAAATTCATAAAATTGATACAGGCAATCACCAAAACAAAAATGCCAAAAATACCAAATAGCCTCACATACTTTATGAATCCTCCCGAATTCCTACCATCGGTAAAACTCGAATAGAGGTGCCATTTAGACATCGGATGCAAAAATACTTCTGGCTTAATGGATTTCTGAACCAACTCATTTTCCAAAAAGTGGTTCAAGACAATGTTCTTAATTTTTGCATTCGTTTTTTCTATACCAACACCATCCTTTAACTGTACATAAGCCTGATAGGAATTATTCCCCCAATTACTCGTTTCATATTTCATCCAATCGAAAATCTTTTCCTGCAAAGTCCAGGGTATCAGATAATCAAACTTTAAGGTTGCGTTATGTGGTTGAGAAGCTACCACAGCCGTTACTTTTAAATCTACCTGATTATCCATCTTAACCGTTTTACCAACAGGATCTTGCTTTCCAAAAAGAGCCTCGGCCGTTTCGTTCGTTAATACAATGGAATATGGTTCCTTTAGTGGATTTTGATCGCCATTCAAAACCTTCAACGAAAACATGTCCACGGCTTGCTCACCAATGAAATGTCCCATTTTAATAAATTTGCGGTCGCCGGCAACCAAAGAGTGGTTTGAACCCCAGTCGCACATCGCTACACCTTTAAAATCAGGATACTTATTCTTTAATTCAGGGCCTAGCGCATAGGGAATCGCATCCTGGGTTCCGCGACGCCCATCAAAAGTCTGATTCATTTTGACTTTATATAGCGTCGTATAATTTTCATGATGTCGGTCGAATGTCAATTCATCGTTGATCCAAAGACCAATCAGTAACGCCACTGCCATACCCACGGAAAGCCCCAATATGTTGATCAACGAATAGATCTTGTTGTTAACAAGATTCCGGAATGCGATTTTCAAATAGTTTTTTAGCATAGCTGTTAGCTTTCAGCTTCGTTTAATCTGTAAAAAATAAAAACTGTTTATTCCCGGACAAATGCATTAAAAAAAACTGTGATTACGCAACTGGGATAACACGGATGACTCACCGCCAACAGCTATTCGCTTTTCAAGCTTTTCACCGGATTCACCAATGCTGCTTTAATACTTTGGAACGATACTGTGAAAAAGGCTATACCGATGGCACCTACACCGGCGCATATATATACCCACCAGTCAATGTTGGTATGGTATGCAAAATCCTGCAACCAACGGCTCATTCCATACCAGGCAATAGGACAAGCTATCAAAATGGCTACCAAAACCAGTTTCAGAAAATCTTGCGACAACAAAGACACGATACTGCCCACAGAAGCACCCAACACTTTCCGCACCCCAATTTCTTTTGTTCTGAGCTCAGCCATAAACATCGATAATCCCAGAAGACCCAAGCAGGATATAAAAATGGCTATACCTGCAAAAACCGTGAACAACAATTGTTGCGTTTGCTCACTGGCGTAAAGCTTACCAAATTGTTGGTCAAGAAACTCATACTGGAACGGAACCTGTGGAAATTGCTGCTTCCAAACAGATTCTATATGACTCATCGCCTTTGGTAAATTGTCTCCTGAAATATGAATAGAAACGCGGCCAAGGCGCTCGGACTGATAAAACATAACCATGGGGGCCACTTTTTGGTGTAAGGACTCAAAGTGATAATCCTTGGTTACCCCAATAATTTGCCCTCGTATGGATCCATAACCAAACCTATTCCCTATAGCATCCACAGCATTTTTATAGCCCAGCAACTTTATAGCCGTTTCATTTAAAACGAAGCCGGATGTTTTATCTGTTGGATATGCTCTTGACAAATTGCGACCTGCGGCCATTTCAATTTGATATGTCGGTATAAAATCTTCGTCCACAGCAAGCGACTTGATCGTGATTTCGGCCGGAGCCAGTGAATCTCCTTTCATGCCGTAAGCATCCCACGAATCCAGCAAACGGGATGATGGAATGCGCGACGAGCGACCTATATCCTTAATGCTGCTATTTTCTTTTAATCGTTGCCTGATGCTTTCAAAATTTACCGTACTGTCACCTGGCATAAAAAGCACCACCACCTGGTCTTTTGTATATCCCAACTTATAATTTTTGATATACCGCATCTGATTAAACACCACCGTTGTGCAAATAATGAGAATGACGGCAATGGCGAACTGAGCAATAACCAGCGCCTGGCGCAATTGACCATTTTTCAGTGCTGTTGCGATTTTTCCCTTCAATACAGCAATGGGCTGAAAAGAAGTCATAAAAAAAGCCGGATAGCTTCCTGCAATCAATCCTGTAAATATCGTAATGCCAATCAGGATGAGTACAAAAGAGGGGTCTATTAATGATTGGAATGAAAGCTGCTTCTGCGTAAAATTGTTTAGAACGGGCAAACAAAATACAACCACAACCAGGGCAAGTAAAACGGATATGGTTACAAGTAAAACAGACTCGCTCAAAAACTGGTTAACAAGTTGAAAGCGCTCAGCTCCGATCACCTTCCTCATCCCTACTTCTTTGGCTCGCGTGGCCGATTTGGCCGTAGCAAGATTCATGTAATTAATACAGGCTATCAAAAGAATAAAGATGGCAATGGCCGAAAACAGATAAACGTACTGAATATCGCCGTTTGCTTCCATTTCAGAGTCCAGATGCGAATACAGATGAATGTCTGTCAGTTTCGTTAAATCGAGTACAGAGTACTTTGACGCATTTGCTTCAACATGACGGTTCTGGAAAGCCGGAAAAGCCTGTACTAACTTTTTTGAATCATAATGTTCAGGCAAAAGCAAAAATGTAGAAAATGCATTATTCCCCCAATTGGTTCGTAATTGCTCGGCGCCATATACCCGGGGATCGTTCAACGTAGAAAATGATATCAGAAAGTTAGGATGAAAATGAGATTGTGATGGAAGCGGTTCAAAAACCCCTGTTACGGTATAATCCAGCTGATTGTCGAATCGCACGATCTTGCCCACCGGATTTTCTTTCCCAAAATATTTTTCAGCCATGGGCCTTGAAAACATGATGGAAAAAGGATTTTCCAACGCCTTCTCCGCATTTCCACTGACCACATCAAAACTAAATACCTTAAAAATATTGGCTTCGGCAGCATACATCTTTTCCTCGTTAAAGACATGCTCGCCATACCGAACCAACCCACCCGTTTCCAGTAAACGCACGACTTGCTCCACTTCTGGAAAATCGTTTTTCAGTAAGGGCCCAAATGGAGGAGCCGCATGTCCCAAACGCAAGGATACTGATCCGTCCTTTGATAAAAATGTTCGGTTCAGTCGATATATACGGTCCGCATGCGCATGGTACCTATCGTAGCTCAACTCATCTTTTACATACAAAGTAAGCAGTATGAAACAAGCGAGCCCCAGGGTGATTCCGGCAATGTTAATGACACTGAAAGCCTTATGTTTCAGTAAATTCCGGAAGGCTATTTTAAAATAGTTTTTAAACATAGTTAGCTTTGAGCCGTTAGCTACGACAGATGTTGTTAATCAATACGTAAGAAATATCGCTTGTCTTCAAAAATTCAAACGAACAATTTGAATGGAAGCAATTGTATCGGGTACAACAGGTTCATTTTCCTAGTTGTTGGAAACACCCTTTGTCTACATCGCGTACATATCCTTAACTCCTCAGAAAAGAAATATACCAAAAATACAACACACTGATAATCAGCTATATATAAATTTATGATTGATACAACAGTGTCCGATAACGAACAGGAAATGTTCAGTTACAGACGTCCGACATGACAATTGTGGACATAAAAAATCCCGCTACAAATCAATTCGATTCGTAGCGGGAACACAACTCTTTAAGAATGTTCATGGCTTATTGTTTCCTAACCTCTGCGACTTGGGCCCCGGTCGAAGCGAGAATCTCTTTGTGTTCTTTCGTAGGACATCAAACGTTGATGCTGCTTGGGTGTCAACACGCCAAGAATTTCTTGCTGTTTTTGAACTTCCAAGCGTTTGAGTCCTTGCAAAGTCATCGATTTTCTGTTCTTGGTCGCCAACCGATCGTAGCGGTTTTCGATTTTCCTCATTTCTCTTTCCTGCTTATTGGTCAGCTTCACAATGTTATCCAACTGATCAATTTGATAGTCCCTCATCCGATTATCCACCCGATGGTGGTTATACTCACGGGTATCACGATGATCTCTCTTAAAGACTCCGTTTTGAGCGAAGCTATTTCCTATGGTAAACATGGCCAAAGCCACAAATGCTATGATTGTCTTTCTCATGATTTCTAAGTATTTAACTGTAATTGATGATAAATGAATAACTCCCTAACTCTGCTTTTAACCTCTGCTGTTGAATCTACCTCGGTTGTCATATTTTTCACGACTGTTATTTTTCTGGGCATATTGATATGCATTCAGTTTTTGACGCTGGGCTGGAGTCAATACTTCCAAAATATCATGACGTTTTTGCTCTTGCAGTCTTGTCAAACTTTCTAGAGTTTGCGACTTTCTACTGCTTTTCGCAACACGGTTATAATAATCTTCAATTTTATTAATCTCATTTTCCTGTTTTCTTGACAAATTCACGATACGATCCAGGTCATCAAAATCAGTTTGTTTTAGTGCGTTGGGATTTATTCTACTACTTGTTACATATACCGGACCGTCATGTCCGTTCGATTGATATCCGTACTGAGCAAAACTGTTTGTTACAGTAAATATGGCTAAGGCTGCAAACGCTATAATTGACTTTCTCATGGTTTCCAAATGTTTAAATTTGTTCGTTTATGATTCTTAGAGGGGCTTTTTTCGATCAGGTTTAACCGCCTGAATGCGCAATCTACCGATGGTTACAATTGATAGATGAATTGACTTTTTTTACCGATGAAATACTTTTTAGGAGTATGGACCCATACCGGAATAAGATATTGCGGCACAGCTTCTGCAAATGTTGAATACTAAAAAGCGAGTAAACCAGGATCGTGAAGACTATAAAATCCTGATGAATACAGATTACCAAGCAGATTCAATTCGTATTTCGTTAAATTTGTAAAATCATACTATAACGAACGTGTTCACGTTTTAAAAATTAAAAACCTTTCTGCTTGTGAAAATTCTCTTTACTGCCTCTAAAAAATACCGTCGCTATATAAGTGCTTTGTCAGGAGTAGCATTAGGAACCATGCTTTTCATGCAATCGTGTAGTGAATCGGGCACCGACCCTGTTGCTCCCTATGACTATTATCCGCTAGCCATTGGACAATTCCAGATTTATCAGGTAAATGAAGATGTATACTCTTCGGGCAGCCGCGAACCGGTGAGTAAAACGTGGCAAGAGAAAGACGAAGTAATTGGTTTGACTCAAGATTCTACCGGATATAAAGTGTATACCGTTTCGCGTTCTACACGTAATAGTGCCTCGCAAGCGTGGCAAAAAATAAAAGAATATAGCGTGAAGCACGATCCGGACAAGGTGATAGTCAATCTTGATAATGAAGTGCTGATGCCTTTGGTTTTTCCGTATTCAGCACAAATTGAGTGGGATGGATACAGATACTTCAACCTGAGCGATAACGACCCTCGCTACGGCACCAAACATCATTACGAAAATATCAATAAACCGCTAACGATAAACTCGCTGCACTTTGACAAATCGATCAAGGTATCAGAAAGAACCGATACTTCCGGCGTTACCCAGTATTACCTGGGATACAAAGAATATGCTGCCGGGGTAGGACTGGTTACCGATGTGCAAACCAACCTGGATTATTTACAGGAAAATGGAGAACTCATAGGCGACCGTGTGATTGGGTCAGGAACCCGACGCAGCAAGACAATCCTTCAATTTGGCATTAGTGAATAAAATAGCAGCCGGCAAATCGAACGATTTACCGGCTGTTTTTTCACATTCGCCACCCACATTACCAAATATATCCTTGTACCTATGAAAATTATTTTTCCACTTTTCCTCTTTTTCATCACATTTACAGCTACGGCTCAAAACCAAAGTGCAGCTTCAAAGTTCTGGTCAAACCTTAAAAACCATTGTGGTAAATCCTATGAAGGAACCCTAAGTAGTAC
>CALGRQ010000109.1 GCA_937880795.1 uncultured Dyadobacter sp.
TTTTTATAAGAACAAAAGATCTAGCTATGAAAGTGAAAGTAAACCCGAGGACAGTGCTGGTATTACTGTCTATTGCGGTCATGCTGGTAGTCAACCTGGGGTGCGAGAAGGATAAAGAAGTGGGTCCTTCCTCCTTGGCAGACTCTACCGGTGTCCATGAAATTTTTGACATCTCAGCCATTGCCACCACGCGCATTGCTGACAAATTACCCGGAAACGTGATTCGCTATGGTCATGTATGGGCCAAAACCTCCGAAAGTACTGCTCCTCCTACCATCTCCAACACAAAACTTGAAACGACTGGTGCTTTGCCTGCAAGCGGTAGATTTTCCAGTGCCATTACTGGGCTTACCGTGAACACAGATTACCAACTCCGTGCTTTCGTTGAAACCAATGAAGGTATAGCATATGGGGAGTTAAAAACTTTTAAAACCGCCAAAGATTATATCAGTCGCTTGGTTCGGGCTCTGGACGATTCACTCAAAAACCGTGGATTTGGATATAGCTTTATTGTGACACAAAAGGACCAAATCGTTGGAGAGGGGTTCGGTGGACTGGCAGCGAGAAGTGTTGAAGATGGGGGAGAACGACCGGTATCTCTGGATTCGAAAATGCAAATTGCCAGCATGACCAAAACCATTACGGCAGCAGCGTTTTTAAAACTGGCCGAAGGGAAGGGAATTAAAACAACCGATAAAATATTACCGTATATTCCCAAATCATGGATTATTGGTCCCAACATCGATAAAATTACCTTCCGTGATTTGATGTTCCACCAAAGCGGCATTATAGGTTTGGCGGCGGGGTGTGTAAATCGCACATTGTCTGATAATGGATGGTATGGTTTGCAAGCACTGATAGAAAAAGGGGTCGAAAGTGAAAACTACGGAAAACGATGCTATCAAAATGCCAATTACGGTCTTTTCAGGATTTTGATTCCGTCTATATTAGGCTATGCTTTTAAGGAGGATAATTATACGGATGATCAGGAAACCAGAAAAATTTACGAGAAGTATATACAAGACGAAGTTTTGGTAAAACTAGGTGTTACCTCTTCTGAAATTCTGGTAAACTCAACAACAGCACCCACCTATGGCTACGACTTTCCATTTACCGAAGGTGTGAAGGGCTATGACCCGGGTGATTTGCGGAATGCAGCGGGTGGTTATGGAATTTACTTATCGGCCCATGAAGCCTCAAAAGTATTTAGTAAGTTGTTTTCCAAAACAGACGTGTCGGTGTTATCAAACGCTATGAAAGATACAATTCTCACCAATGGCTTGGGTAGCTATAGTACTGTAACGCCACAGGGTAAATTTAGTTATCATGATGGATGGTGGCCGATAAAATTGCGTAATGGAAATTATAGTGGTTTTCGTAGCCTCTGGATGACGTGCCCGGACGATATCACCGTGGTTCTTTTCACAAATGGATTACGCCACGACGACGGACTTTTCCCGATACGGTCCAACAACTATTCCGATATAACCTCTTATGTCCTTTGGGCATTTTCAGGCATTACTACCTCTGAAGGTGCAAGAAAGTTACCGGTCAATTTTGATCAATATTTAAAAGATCTGCAACCGCACTAATTGGATGTGGGACGATAAAAAACGGGTATCTGCAAGCGCAAATACCCGTTTTTTTATGAATTAAGTGAAAAGGTTAGTACCCTTTCGCACCCGAACCAGCCGTAAGCGGCCAACCCGGATTTTGGTAGATAGGGGAATCCGTTACGTTTCCACCAACCGATGTGATGATAAAGTGCTGCGCGGCAATCGGGTTCAGATAATGTGCCATAGCCCAGCGACTTCCCTTATACGAGTCCGCATTGCTACGGATCTGATGCGGTCTTAGATATTTTCCTAATGCAGGATCAGAGACTACGGAAGAGTTGTTTCCGGCGCCATAGGTCAGCTGTGCAGTGGTATACCAATCTTTCATTGGTCCCCAAAGCTTAAATCCTTCCACATGGTATGGCGTAGTGATCATTTGATCCATCGCTCTCCATCTTTTCAAATCCATCATACGTAAGCCCTCTGCCATCAATTCGTTACGACGCTCGCGACGAATGTTGTACAAGGTTGGGGTAATGAGCTGCCCTGCAGAGTAAGCTCCCCAGTCACCTGTTTCCTTAGACATTTGCGTAGCCGAAATGGTTTTGTCGATATCTGTGCTCACTTTTGCCCGGGTACGAATTTGCTGCCAGTAATTTTTAGCATCTCCATCCAAGGTTCCGTTTTTCTCATAAGACGCTTCTATATAATTCAGATACGCTTCAACAGCTCTAAAAGTAATAGAACCTGTATAACCGTTACCGTTGGAAGCATGAGCTGCATCGTAGTTCAAGCCTTTACGGATTGTATAGCCCGTCGTATATTTTTTCTCGTAGCTAGACTCCCAAATGTGCGGGTAAGGCTCAACCTCTGTGGCGTGCGTTCCCTGCGCGAGGTTCAGTAATACGTTTTTCTGTCCTGGTTCTTTCAAGAACAAATTCAAGCGTCCATCACGACCAGAACGTACATCCGCCAGGTAATCGTCACCTTTATAGCCACTACCGGCTGCATAAATAGGCAAGCCATTCGCCATTAGAAAACTTTCCACCATGCTACGGGTAAGCCCCACCGCATAGTTTCCGGCCATGGCATTCACAGGTACGTTATGTCTTTCCAAGGTACGGTTGTACTGTCTCCAAAGCAATACTTCTCCATAGCCAGACATGTTCTCTGCGCTAAACATATTGAAATACGGGTTTTCATTCGTTGCCGACAGAATAACACCTGTATTCGTAACCAAAGGAACAGCCGATGCCACTTCTTTGGCAGAAGCCATAGCCTGGGTAAGGAAATATTCAATTTCACCCTCTATACTTCCTGATGGGAACTGGTAAGATGCATTGTAGGCCTTTTCTTTACCTGGCCACTCAGGACCGTTGGGTACCAATGCAGTTCCTTTAAAATATTTCAGCCAGGTTCCTTCATATAACGCCACACGCGATTTAAGGAGATGCGCTACATTTTTAGAAATCCGGTTTGATCCGCCGGTGGGAGCCGTATTCTGCAACATGGCCGCGGCCGAGTCAAGATCTGAAATAATAAAGCGTGCTACTTCATTTCTTGGATTACGCTTACTGGCTTCGGTCAGGATTTCATGATTGTCCGGTAATGTATTCCGAACAATAGGGAAATCACCCAATGCTTGCAACTTGGTAAAGTATTCATGCGCTCTCAGGAAATAGATCTCTCCTATATAATGGCGGATATTTGCATCGCTTCCTGAGATGCCACCAGCTCGATAACGGGGAAGGACTGTCTCGAGGAAATAGTTGGTCTGGAAAATGTTCGTAAAATCCCAGTCACCTTTATCCGCAGCCACGCGTAACAGCCCCGGCATATATTTGTTATCCAACACAGGAATCGCCATGTTGTCGGTGTTTCCATCTGTACCAAATGTTCCAAAAGACCAATTGGTATGTGATGGTAAAATTGCTGGATACCGTTCTACGGCATAAGCCGCCAGGTGAGATTCGTCGGTCAGGTAACTCCCCGGAGCAATGGCCGATAACGGAGCCTGGTCGAGGTAGTCATTGCAAGACACAGCCATTGCAGCCATGAACCCAACAAGTACTGTGCTTTTGATTTTATATTTTAACAAACTCATTTTTCAACATTAAAAAGTAAGACTTAAACCTGCCGCATAAATTTTTGACAATGGGTATACACTACCTCCTGCACCGCCATCAACGGTTTCAGGATCAAACATTTTTGCCATATTCGTTTTTGTGAATAGGTTCTCACCTGAGATATAGAAGCGTAGCTTCTGTACAGCAAATTTCTTGGTAACAGCCGCTGGAATGGTATATCCAATCTGAATGTTTTTCAGACGTAGGTATGATGCATCCTGAAGATAACGTGTTTGTGTTCTCTGGTTTTTGTTGCTGCCAAACACCGGACGAGGATAGTACGAATCCGTATTGGCTCCCAGTGCATGGTTGGCATCAGCACGGAAGTAGTCGGCATGTTGTTTTAGACCTGTTGACCACCAAATATTATCCGTTGCTCCCCAGAAGAAGTAGCTTCCTTGCCATACATCTCTTTTCAATACCCCCTGGATGAAAGCGCGGAAATCAAATCCTTTCCAGTCCAGGTTAATTTCAGTACCAATGGTATAGCGGGGCGTCGTGTTTCCAATTAATTTCTGATCGCCAGGATCTCCCAAAGTGTTACCACCTTCGGTAATTTTGCCATCACCATTCAAATCGGCATACATGATGTCTCCGGCTGCCCATTGCGAACCAAATGCACTTTGTCCTCCATTAGGAAGCGCATTTAAATGTGCATCCATTTCTTCCTGAGTTTTTGCGATACCAATGGTTTCATAGCCCCATATATCGCCAAGTTTTTGACCAGCTCTGTACATCCCCGATGCAAGACTTCCCGTTTCATTAGGATATCTGGTAATGGTGGTTTGGTAATCCGAAAGCAAGAAGCGTAGGTTATATCCCAAGCCATTTTTTAAACGGTCGTTCCAAGCCACTTCAAATTCAAATCCGGATGTTTTCATATCCGTATTGTTGGTTTGAGGTATTGCAGTTCCCAAAATAGAAGGCAGGGTAGGAGGAGGTCCCATCATGTTCATGGTTTTGCGTAGGAACCAGTCTATCGAACCTGTTAAGCGGTTGTTGAACATGCCAAAGTCTAAACCTACATCATAACTTTTAATGGTTTCCCAGGTCAAGCCCGAGCTAATCAACAACGGAGCACTTGCGGTATTGGGACGAGCACCATTGATTAACCATGCGCCATTGGATGCTCCGGTGATCATGGTTTGGTAAGTCGGGTAATATTGTGGGTTGTTTTCGGATGGTTTCTGGTTTCCAAGTTGCCCATATGAACCACGGAATTTCATTGTATTGATGAAAGCAATGTTGTCCTCCCAGAACTTCTCACGCGCTACGTTCCAACCTACGGATACAGATGGGAACAAGGTCCAACGAGTTGCAGAGCGGAAACGGCTTGATCCGTCGTAACGTAAGTTGGCTTCAAACAGATATTTGCCATCATAGTCGTAGTTGATACGGCCAAAGAAACCGGCCGTTGCCCAGCGGTTGTATTGTCCGGCCACAACCGGTGCAACCGGATTCCCGTTGATATCCATACCGGTAGTGGTATTCAAGGTTGGCAAGTCTGGAACAATAATGCCATTACGTGTGGCATTGAAATCTCTGAACTTGTTTTGTTCCGTTTGGAATCCACCCATAACCTTGAAGAAATGCTTCAAGCCAATGGTTTTGCTGTATTCTGAATAAAGGTTCGCGTTGAAATAATTCTCTTTGTAAGCGTATTCGTACACTTCTGAATTACGGCCATAAAGTATAGGAGAACCCGCTACATCATGGTTGTAGGTTTGCAATACATCCCAGTGACGGAAGTCGTTCCTTGTTCTGTAGTTTACCTCTCCAAAAGTTTTCCATCCTTTAATTGGTTCGTAAACCAGTTGCAATTGCTGGTACAGGTAATCTTTTTGGTTGCGGTCCTGGCCTCCATCTCTCATGCCCAAAGCGGGAGAAGGAGAGCTGTATAGGTGTCCATTCGGATCATACAAAGGAAGCGTAGGCCATCCTTGGCGTCCAAGGTCATTATAGAAGCTATTTGTAAGTTGAGATGGACGGTTGTAATCTTCGCGAATAAAACGTGTACTGTAGTTTACGGCTAATTCATCTGTCAATTGAGAATTGATTTTTGCCGTGAAGCCATAACGTTTGAAATTATCCTGATTGAAACGCATCATACCTTGTTGTCCCATATAATTACCGGACAGGTATACCTGTGTTTTTTCGTTTCCTCCACTTAGGCTGAAGTTGTGCTCTTGTGAGAGGGTACGAGAGCGGAACATTTCCTTATACCAGTCTACATTCGCGTTTCCGTGCGCGTAGCCATCAGCCCATTGCTTCGGATTGTTTGGGTTAGGTATAATACTATTGCTTAGTGTTCCATTTTGGTAATCCTGAATCCGCTGTAAATGTTCCGCACTGAAATGTGGAGCACTTCCACCATTTTGACCAGCATCGTTAAAGTACTGGGCAAATGTATAGGAGTCCATCATCTGAGGTCTTAAAACCGGAGATGTGGAACGGAAACTGTTGTTATAGTTCAGTGATAGCTTGCCTGATTTACCACGCTTGGTAGTAACCAAAATAACCCCAAAAGCTGCACGCGAACCATATACGGCTGATGCCGCTGCATCTTTCAATACAGAGACACTTTCAATATCCTGAGGGTTAATCGCATTCAATGAACCTTCCATTCCATCTACCATCACTAACGGGCTAGAAGATGAATTGCCAATGGTCCCGACCCCCCGAATGTTGATGCTTGGACTGCTTTCCAGAGAACCGTTGCTTTGTGCAATGTTCAGACCTGTCACCATCCCTTGCAACGCTTGGGTAGCATTTTGAACCGGACGGTTTTCAATGGCTTTGGAGTCTATAGAAGCTACGGCGCCTGTTAAGTTTACCTTCTTCTGAGTACCAAATCCAACCACGACCACTTCATCCAGGTTTTTGGCTTGGTTGGCAAGTGTCACGTCTATTTTAAATACTCCTCCTTCTGATGGCTGACGATCTTTTACTGGTATTTCAACCGATGTATAGCCAATGAAAGAGTACACCAGTATAGCGTCTGGTGAAACGTCAAGTTTATAGGCACCATCGATGTCTGTGATGGTACCATTGGTTGTTCCTTTTGCAACAATACTAACTCCTGGCAGCGCGCCCTGAGCATCTATAACTTTTCCTTCTACTTTCACAGTTTGTGCATAACTGGATGTGAAGGAAAGTATCGTCATCAGCAAACCAAGTATATAGGTAGACTTGCTGAAGAACACGGGTAATTTTTTTTTCTTCATAGATTGATTAAGTAAAACTGAAATCCGGCTGATGTCATATAGTGATTGAATGATCTCATGCAGGATGTAAAAAATACCGGAATTGTTGATGATAAAGCTCCGGGATAGTACTCGCTTGTTGATTTCAATTAGGGTTATCTTGTCATATATACACTTAAATTTTAGTTGATAATTGGTTATTAAGTGTGGATTGTCCGTGGTTGTTCTGCTAAAAAAACTCCTTAAATAGTGCAACTCTTCACGGGCTCTAAACTGTACTTTCGTAAGAAATTGCGCTAAAACTGATCTTATACGTTTTAAAGGATTTTAGAATTTCTTACTGCATATTTTATGTGCCTGTACAGTTACTGAGGCCCTGGTGTGTTTCGCTACTTGTTGTATTTAAGCTATTTCGGATATCCGTCAAATAATAATATGAATAGTTCAAAACTAGATACTTGTACACATAAAATGAGGGTGATATTCGTCAATTTAGGGGTAAAATTCGTTTTGGTTGTTAAAACAATAGTTTCTATTTTTGTGGTATTATTCCAAGTTGGTAAATGGCATAATTTGGTTTGGAAATGGCAGGTTGGTGTGATTAAATATTCAGTGGATTATGAGTCGAGTGCAGTTTTGGGTGACGTTATTTAGTCTACTGGCATATATAAATTTGAGTTGGGCGCAAACTGAGGAGCGTTTCAGGTTTGAGCATATTACAGTGGATGAAGGGTTGGCACATAGTGATGCCATGGCGGTTATTCAGGATAAGAACAGTTTTGTTTGGGTAGGAACAAACAACGGTATTAACCGCTATGATGGCTATGAGTTAAAAGAATATTTTCTGGAAGATCTGGATGGATTACCAAGTAACCGGATTCGTGCCATGCATGCCGGGCCTACGGGTATGGTGTGGGCAGGTACGGAGCGAGCGGGCTTGTATTTTTATGATGCTTATGCCGATGCGTTTAAAAACATTGAAGCACTTTCTTCGGATCATGTTTTTAAAGAAGATCTCAAACTGATCAACAAAAGCTCGGTAAGCACCATTGTATCTGATCCGTGGGGAAGGTTGTGGATTGGTACGAGGTCAAACGGGGTTTTTGCGCTCTCTTGGAGTGAAAATAATAAACTGACCCGTATAGATCGTATTCGTTTGTCGGGGCGTGCAGAGATCATGAGTTTGGCTGTGGACGCCAATGGAAAGGTTTGGATCGGAACCTTAGACCAGGGTTTATGGCACTTTTCTATAAAAAAAATAGCCGGAAAGAGCAGAGGGCACCAGGCTGTGCACTTTAATGCCATTGAAGAATCCGATGTAAGGGCCTTGTATCGTGACCGAAACGAAGGTTTATGGATTGGGACGGGATCCAGGGTGTATTATATCTCAAAAAACGGTCTCCGTGAGGAAAACCCTGTACCACTTCCCTTGGATAACCCCGTGCAAGGATTGCAGTGTTTTTATATGGATACGTTGGG
>CALGRQ010000110.1 GCA_937880795.1 uncultured Dyadobacter sp.
TTATTTCCATATATGGAGTCTATATGTTCATCTAAATCATTGTCAAAAAAAAGTGTGTGATGATTTAAATGGGGTATCTTTTCATGAACTCCTAAATAAAAAATCAAACTGGACGGTGCAAACGTTCGGCTTTGCCAATAGGCTTCTGAGTAATTGCGGTACTCTTTGTCCAGAAGCGTTTCGGTATGATGATAGTCTGATGAAGCAATGACGGCATCATATGTCAATACTTCACCGTTGATTATTAATGAAGTTATCCTGCCTTTTTGCGCGTTTATTCGCTCAACAGTTTTATTGAAATGAAATGTTACACCTTGCTTTTCTGCCACTTTTTTCATCGCAAGAACCAGCTGGTAAAAACCGCCCATTGGATAATGTGTTCCTAAGGCATAGCCTCCATAATTCATCAGGCTATACATGGCCGGAATATCTTTGGGCGAAGCCCCGAGAAATATTACAGGGAATTCCATTAATGTCCTTAACTTTTCATTTTTAAAGTATCTGCTTACATACTTCCGAAATTTGGATAGCAAATCTAATTTTAAGGCACTTGTAGCTATTTGGGGAGAGACAAATTCGAACCAGTTATGAGAAGGTTTGGAAACAAAATATTTCATACTTATCTCGTATTTTAACTTAGCCGATTTCATGAATCTTTCTAATTGTAAGCCAGCACCAGGCTCCACTTGCTCAAACAAAGCTTGCAACTCCTCAATATTTTCAGGAACCTTAATTTTATCGTCGGAAAAAATGATTTCAAATTGAGGATTTAGTGGGATTAACTTGAAAAAGTCAGAGGTCTTATACCCAAAATCAGAGAAGAAACCATCGATAATGTCGGGCATCCAATACCAACTGGGGCCCATATCAAAAACAAAGCCAAGCTCAGTTAAAAATTGCCTAGCACGGCCCCCTGGCTGGTTGTGTTTTTCATAAACATGTACCTCATTGCCATCCTTTGCTGCATAAGCAGCAGCAGATAAACCTGAGAAACCGGAACCTATAATGGCTATCTTCTTTTTCATCTCACCTCGCTCAAGACTTCATCCAACAAATTTGACGGCTCAATGTTTTTATCATAAATGGGTTGATGAAAGTCATTGAGCTTATTTAGAAGTCGGATCAATTCCATTTTTTCGTAATGGGTTAAATCACCAGTGACTATTTTAGTGGCTTGTCTAATCTTGTACATTTGCTTATCCAACACTTCAAGGCCTTTACTGGTGATTTTTAAAACTTTGCTTCTTTTATCAACCTCAGATGCAGTTTGACAAACCCAGTTTTGAGCAATCAAACGATTGATGATTTGCATTCCCGCAGGTTTTTCGTGTACGTTCTTTTTGATCAGATCCATTTTGCTCATTTCTCCAAATGATTTCAGATTGATGAGATAAATGAAGTCTTCCTGCGTTGAAAAGTCAGATCCGAATATGGCAGACTTGGAATAGCTCTTTGCGTATCTATTCATATGCACGATCAATGTGTTAATTACACTTTCGGCGCTTCTTCCATTTTCCTTTCCCTCCCAATGCGGTTCGTTGTTTGCGCTTTCTATTCGGCATTCTACCGTTAACCAAGTTTTGAAATCTTCAAGACTTCCGTCTGAATCGCTAGCCTTTTGTTTTTCATACTCCGCTACCAAATCAATCAAATCTTTAATGAGGTTATAGTTCATTGCTTTTTAATTAGAATAGAAATATACTATTAATAGTTCAAAAATATACTAAATTTTATTAAAATCAAATTAATTGGTATTTTTTTATACTAAATCAGACGAGAGATGTTAATATTTTTGAAACAACTTAAAGAAGCTGTTGAGGCATTTGTAAGGTCCTGTGATAACCCTGACACAGTAGCGCTACAAAATATCCCACACAAAAGTTATGAAAACATTTAAGATGGTTTTTTTAGTGAAGAAGGCATTTTCGGTTTCTCCAACACGAATTATATCGAGCTGGTTTGTTTCGAAAAATTTGGGGGTACTTCGATGATTATTGCGTATCAAGATATAGAAGAAACCGGCAATTTTGCTGCCATTAATGAAGGCTGGTTAGCCCTATTTAATCTTTTATTCAAGAATCATATGGGTGTTGGAAAATGAGCATTGGAAAGTAATGGCCCATATTCCTTCCATCACCATGCAATGGCATGATCAGGGGGTATAGACTTTGTATGCCGCATTAATTCTTCTTCTTTATTGCGTAAACAACCTAACAGCCTCGATATTAATCGTATAGTGGACAACCACTTTGGCTAAAACCTCACTTTGTAATTCTCCTATTTCTGCCTCGTGTATTCAAGGGTGATATCAGCCTTTACAACGCGTCTTAACATGTTGATATTTTAGGTTTTAACAACTCCGAGCAAATTGAATGAGGCATATTGCCGTCATAGATCGATATTGATATTGGGTTACTTTCTATAAAAATATATAGATTTTTTTCGATCCTATAAGTAAGGTGCGGTTACATACAATGTCGTCAGTAAGATACCCGACCTAGATTTCAGGAGTATATGGCGTGAAAGGGTACTGTAGAGCTAGAAGTCTGTAATAGATAAAACGTATATAATAATACGTTTAAAATTTTAACCATTTAATAGTATAGTCATGATACCATTGAGAGAACCTC
This sequence comes from uncultured Dyadobacter sp., assembly GCA_937880795.1. Classification (GTDB taxonomy): domain Bacteria; phylum Bacteroidota; class Bacteroidia; order Cytophagales; family Spirosomataceae; genus Dyadobacter. Next base: position 2,631 of record CALGRQ010000110.1, read on the forward strand.
CGTAGTAAAATTTGGGTCTCGAAACAGGGGAAAATGCAGCGAACATCTCCCCTGCTAAATCCAGGCCAACACCAGAAAATGCCGTTTGAAATGCGATTAACGTATATACCTAAATTTTGAACAAATATATGATATTAAATTCTTTACTCCGGCATAAAAGCATTGTCCGGCAGCGCATAGGAGTTAAATTTTTGCCAGCTATACAATTGGCAACATTGTTTCTGGTGGCAAGTCCTCCAGAGGTATCCGCATTCGGGGGTACATCGAATATTTCGATGCAGCCCAAAAATGCCAAAAAAGGAATTCTGGCAAAGCAAGGACAGCAAGGAAGCATTATTCAGGTACTCAATGGTAAGGTAACAGATGACAAAGGCGAGGCACTGCCAGGCGTGAATATTGTGGTGAAGGGGACTTCAAAGGGTGCCACTACCAATATAACAGGTGAATATCAGCTCGATATTACTGAGCCTGGTAGCATTCTTGTATTTTCCTATGTGGGATACATTACTCAGGAAATTGAAGCGGGTAGCCGAACGACCCTGGATGTGGTATTGAAAACGGACGACAAAGCCTTGGAGGAGGTTGTAGTGGTAGGTTACGGAACGCAAAAAAAGAGTGACTTAACAGGTTCTATATCCTCCATCAAAGCAGAAGACCTGAAAAGATTACCAACAACTTCTTTCGATCAGGCCATTCAGGGAAGAGCGGCCGGTGTGCAGGTTACGCAAGGTTCGTCGGCGCCGGGTGGACGGGTTTCTATCCGTATACGGGGTGGTAATTCCCTCAGCAGTGGAAATGAGCCCTTATATGTGATTGACGGGTATCCGATCACAGCCGGAGGTACAGCGGGAGGAAATGGTGCAGGGCAAAACCCGCTCGCATCTATCAACCCGAGTGATATTGCCTCGATGGAAATTTTGAAAGATGCGTCTGCCACGGCCATATATGGTTCGCGGGGTGCGAATGGTGTTGTGCTGATTACAACCAAACGGGGTAAAGCAGGTAAAACATCCGTTACCTATGACGGCTACTATGGCGTGCAGAAGGTGATCAAGAAGCTGGATATGATGAATGCGCGTGAATTTGCCACATTGGTGAACGAAGCCCGGGCAAATGATGGTGTAGCTACACCGGCATATCCCAATCCGAACGACCTTTACAACTTCCCTGATCCGGCAAATTTGGGTGAAGGCGTAGACTATCAGGATCAGATATTCAGATCTGCGGCCATCCAGAACCATACATTAAGTATTTCGGGTGGAAATGATAACACCAAAATTGCTGTATCCGGTAGCTATTTTGATCAGATCGGTGTTCTTAAGAACTCTGATTTCAAACGTGCATCGGTACGGGCTAATATAGATACCAAGCTGAGCAAGAACCTTATGTTTAGTACCAATTTAACGGCTAGTAAAGTTTGGGGGAATAACGGGCGTTCAGAAGGTGACGGTGGAGGAAATGCCAATACGGTAAATGCTGCACTTATCATGCCACCTACTGTCCCTATTTTTCAACAAGATGGAACATATTCCCGCTTAAACCCTACCCCGGGTGGATCAACGGTACACAATCCGGTGCCTATTGTTAAGTACCAGAAGGACTTCCAGAATATAGACCGTGTGTTGGGTACAATGGCCCTTACGTGGAACATCATGCCAGATCTATCCCTAAAAGTTTCGGTGGGAACCGATATGTCAACAGCCAGTCGTGAAACCTATGAGCCGCGACAAACTGTAAACGGCTTCAACACAAATGGACGCGCCAGTCAGTCAAGTCGTCGTTCCATGTCTTATCTGAATGAGAATATATTAACCTATAACAAAACGCTAGACAGACATCAGTTCAATGTGGTGGGTGGTTATACGCTTCAAATGGATAGAGATCAGCAGTTTAGCGCATTTTCCAGTAACTTCTTGACCGACCTATACGGAGCGGATAATCTTGATGCAGGTGCAGCTTTTACAAGTCCTAACTCTTATAAGAACCAAAGTCAGCTGGTTTCGTATCTGGGGCGGATTAACTATACCTTCAACAACAAGTACCTGGTTTCTTTAACTGGTCGTGCGGACGGAAGCTCTAAATTTGGAGCCAACAATAAATGGGCGTTTTTCCCTTCTGTCGCTGTGGGCTATAAGCTTTCGGAAGAAGCTTTCATTCAATCTATTGAAGCCATTAGCAACCTGAAAATTCGTGCGAGCTATGGTAAAACAGGAAATCAAAACATATCCAACTATCAGTCTCTGGCTCGTTTAGGTGTATATAATTATGACCTTAGCGGAGCCCTTGTTTCAGGTTTGGCACCCGGCAACATTGCCAATCCGGATTTACGCTGGGAAACCACCGCTACTACGGATATAGGAATTGATCTGGACCTTTTTGGCAATCGCCTGAATTTTGTAGCAGATTATTACTACAAAAAGACAACCGATCTGCTTTGGAACATTAGTATACCACAAACCTCTGGATTTGGTTCTATTTTCAGAAACATTGGTAGTCTGCAAAACAAAGGGCTCGAATTGAGCTTGGGTGGAGAAATTTTCACGAATGAATTCAAGTGGAACTCACAAGCCAACTGGTCGATGAACCGTAATAAGGTTCTTGAAATACCCGGATATACCCCTACCACACAGGGTGAGCTTTCCGGACACTTAAAAGTAACTGGAAGCTGGTTGCAACCTGGGTTACCGGTTGGTGTATGGAATCTGCT
>CALGRQ010000111.1 GCA_937880795.1 uncultured Dyadobacter sp.
CGTCACCTGTAAACTTGTAGGCATTTGCCAAAAGGTTATAGATCACCTTTTGGAATTGCTCCGAATCATACCAAAGCATGATCGATTTCTCATCCGAGGTAATAGTTGTGGTGATGTCTCTGTCGTGTGCGAGGTGTTCAAAGGCCGCTGTAATGTTTTTGATAGTTGCCACCACATTATATTCCCCAATTCGGAAAGGTACTACACCACTTTCCATCTTGCGAAAGTCCATGAGTTCATTCACAAGATTTAGTAGGCTATTCGAGCTTTTATTAACAAATTCTAAAAGGGTAAGATCTTTACGCTCCATCTGATTCGATCGAAGTAATTCATTCACAGGACCGGTGATTAGCATGAGTCTTGTGCGGATTTCATGAGAAATGTTCGTAAAGAAATTTAATTTTACATCGTGTAGTTGTTTTTCTTTTTCCAGGGTGTTCCGGAGTAATAGGAAGCGCATGATTGTATAAAGCAGGCCAGCCGTCACCAGTGCATATACCAGCCATGCGTACCAGGTGTTCCACCAAGGAGGTAAAATGGTTATTTTTAAAGCAGTTTCTTTGGTACTCCAAACCCCATCACTATTGGCGCCCTTTACCAACAGGGTATAATCGCCAGCTGGTAAATTGGTATAGGTTGCCGTAGGGATTTTAACATAATTCCAATCGTCTTCAAAGCCATCCAATTTATACGCGTACTCGTTTTTTTCGATATTGGCAAAGCTAAGGGCTGAAAAGTCGATAGAAAAAATGGACTGGTTGTGCTTAAAGGTTATCTCGTCGCTTTCAGATAAAGTCTTCGTAAGAATCTCCGATTCATCTCCAATAGCTACTGGCTTGTTGAATAGTCTAAGGGAGGTAAATACAATTGGCGGAGGTTGGTTATTGAAAGGTATTTTTTGCGGATTAAAGAAAACAGCCCCATTGTTGGTGCTAAAATATATAAGTCCATCATGGGTCTTTAAGCCACTATTTGTCATCAGTCTAGAGCCAGGGATTCCGTCGTAAAAAAAGAACTGTCTGGCTTTGTCCTTAACAATGTTATATTGTACGATGCCCAATTCATTACTCAGCCACAGGTTTCCCTGATTGTCGCTCTGCATATTCGTTATATTATACCCATTGATTTCCTTAGATTGGTTTTTAGGTACAAAAATATTTTTCGCAACATCATAAAGGTATAGGCCGTCGTTGGATAACACCATCCAAATTTGGCCATTCATGTCCTCAATTATATTATTTACGGTTCTATTGGTCGAAGCCGCTTGTGTCACATTGGCGGTTTGGTAGAATTGTCTACGATTGCTTGGGCTGATTTTCGTTACGCCATGAGTGGTTCCTATCCACAGATTATTTTTTGAGTCATTAAACAAATGGCTGATATATTTCTGGACAACTCCTGTTTTGGTTCGGGGGAGAATGTTGTATGGACGAAATCCTCCTTTCTCGGGATCAAAAACATATAATCCGTTGAATGCCGTGCCCACCAGAAGACGAGATTTGTCTTCTCCTATTGCCGTTATGTAATCTTCGCTACTGGTTGGAACATGTGGCAATACGTATCGGGCTAGTTCTACCGGTTTACCTGAAACCACCTTATAATTAACGATTATGTTTCCAAAAAGTCCAATCCATAGTGTGCCAAAACGATCAAAATAAGACCTACTGGTATAGCCGTTCAAATTGGCAACAGGAAATAATGTATGACTGGTTTTATCTATATGATACCAGGTATTTTGTGTGCCACCCAATCGATCGCGGTCGTAGGACTGGAACCATAAGTTATGATTGTTGTCTTGTAGAATTTGATCAATATTGGTTTCTTTATTTTTGAGAGAAATGGGTACAAAAAAATTATTTCGCTTGGTCAGGTAATGTAATCCATCCGATAAGGTACCTATCCACAAATTTTCTTCATAATCCAGATATATTTTCAATATCCCGGAGATTCGTAACTTTTTCTTAAGAAGGTCATCGCTGATAAAATGCTGTATATTATCTTCTGCTATGGTATAACTCAACAAGCCGCGATTGGTTCGAAGCAGTAATTTCTCTTCACCAGAAGGAATGATTTCCATCACCGACAGCACATCTGATTTTTCCTCAATGGTCTCCTTCAAATTCCTGAATGAGTGAAATTTCTTTAGTTTTCGGTCAAATCTGCCCAAACCCTGATGCCGTGAACCAATCCATATATTGCCTGCTTTATCCCCATAAAGGGTCAGAACAGATTTGTTTTCTGGGTCACCTTCAAATGTATAGGTTGTATATTCTGTCTTTTTCTTACTTGGATCAATTGAAATCAGGGCGTGAGAGGCAGAAACCCATATAATTCCTTCCGGATCCTTATATATCGCTCGAATAATTTTCTTATTCTCGTTGGGTTTGTCGGTATATAGATATCTTTCAATAATTACCTTCTTGCCTGAAGTTTTTATCCGATTCAAACCGTTACTTGTACCTACCCACATGTCGCCATGTTTATCCTCCATCATGCACATAATCATATTGTCACTCAGGCTGTTTTCACTCGTGCTGTCTCTTAGAATTCTATCGAAGGAATCCGTAGCAGGATCATATAGATTGAGTCCCCAGTTGGTGCCAAACCATAGTCTTCCCTGGCTATCGCTGTGGCAAACTCTAACGAAGTCAGAAGAAATACTGCGAGGATTATTCGGGTCGTTTTTGTAGTTTTTAAATTGTCTTGTGTCGTAACTGCTCAATCCCCTCCAAGAGCCAAACCACATCATACCGCGTTTATCTTGAACCATGGAGTAAATGGATGGGTCTACCAATCCGTCTTTAATAGTCAAACTGCTTCCTACTAACTCCTGAGTGCGCCCTTGCATCGAAGCGAATACAAGAACTAGAAGGAGTAATAGGGTAATCCGTTTTATGAATTGTGTATGCGTCATGCCAATTTCGATAGAGGTAATTCGTTGCAAATCATTTGTTTGAAATGAAAAATTGCGGTGATTCGAAAGATGTTTAAAATGGAATATTTGCTAGGATAAATATAGATTTTTTTAATCAAACTTGTTATAGGCTTCTCTGGTTACTAGAAATATTATAGATATGATTAAAATACTTTCTATTTTCATAGAAGTCACATTATACAAAAGAAAGGTGGCGAAATCGAATAAGGTTCTAAGTGGCAAGCCTCGAAATATCTTCTGAAATTGGATAAGTTGAATACGATATATTCAATTGTTATCTATCTCAATTGTACATCGCAAGGGGGTGAATGTGCTGGGTATGCCTCGTTCTGGTTGCTTTGAAATTAGGGCATGTGGCGGTGTAACAGTTATCATGTGTTGCTGAACGCGCTTCTATCAAAAACAGGAATGTAGCATGGTATATACTACAAATTGTAAGTGCAGTTCGGGGTAGTGTGTCGTACGAGGGAAAGAAATTTATACCTTTGTGGGATGAATTTTAAAGAGCAGCTAACTCCATATCCCATTCTTGAGATTGTGGCACAGGCTTCCGCAAAGCTTGGCGTAGATTCCTATATTATAGGAGGTTTTGTACGGGACCTTATTTTGAAACGAAATAGTAAGGATATTGATATTGTATCTGTTGGTAGCGGTATAGACCTTGCCGAACTGGTGGCTGCCCAGTTGGGACCTGATGTACATGTAAGTGTATTTAAAAACTTTGGCACCGCTCAAATTCGCCAAGGTGACTTGGAAATTGAATTTGTGGGCGCCCGTAAGGAGTCGTATCAGCTGGATTCTCGTAAGCCCGCTGTTGAGGATGGAACCCTTCAAGACGACCAAAACAGACGTGATTTCACCATCAACGCCTTAGGCATTAGCCTTAATAAAACAACATTTGGAGATCTGGTAGACCCTTTTGAGGGAGTTCGGGATATCCGTAAAAAAATCATTCGTACGCCGCTGGCACCAGGAATTACTTTTTCTGACGATCCTTTGCGGATGATGCGTGCGATTCGTTTTGCCTCACAGCTTAATTTTGATATTGAGCCGGATACTTTTGACGCCATCGTGGAAATGAAAGACCGGATTGAGATCGTATCGAAGGAACGCATTTCGGATGAACTTAATAAGATTATTCTTTCGCCGGTGCCTTCTTACGGGTTTAAATTGTTATATCATTCTGGTTTGTTATCCATTATTTTTCCAGAAATGGTTGAATTACAAGGCGTGGAAACGAAAGATGGTAAGGGGCATAAGGATAACTTCTATCACACATTGCAGGTGCTGGACAATGTTTCGGAACATACCAACGATCTGTGGTTGAGATGGGCCGCCATTTTGCATGATATTGCGAAGCCGGCTACCAAAAAATTCGATAAAAAGGTGGGTTGGTCGTTTCACAACCACGAAGAAGTTGGAGCTAGAATGGTTCCGGTTATTTTTCGGAGGATGAAGCTTCCGCTGAACGAAAAAATGCGGTTTGTAAAAAAGCTGGTTAGGCTTCATTTGCGACCGATTGTGCTATCAAAGGAGCAAATTACCGATTCTGCCATGCGTCGATTATTGGTTGAAGCCGGGGAGGATATAGAAGCACTGATGAAACTTTGTCGGGCAGATATCACATCCAAAAATCCCGAGAAAGTAAAACGTTTCCTGAAAAATTTTGACATCGTTGAGCAGAAATTGAAGGATCTCGAAGAACGTGATGCGCTTCGTAATTTTCAACCCGTTATTACTGGTGAAATTATTATCGAAACTTTTGCACTTAAGCCTTCCAGAGAAGTGGGGATTTTAAAGGAGATTATTCGCGAAGCTATTCTTGAGGGAATTATACCCAATGAGCACGATGCCGCGTTTGCTTTTATGTTGGAGGAAGGCAAGAAGATGGGGTTGGAATGCGTGGTGTAGGATGTTAGTAGAAGAACATGCATTTAAATAGATATTGCGCCAGCCATTTCCATTTCATACTTTTGCAATCCTGAATTAATCGACAAATAAAAAATCCCTCATGGAAGCTACGCGTTTCAGACGTTTTTTTGGTGCTCTTCTTACCCTTTTAGGTATAGCAGTTTTGTTATTTGCTTGTGTTGCTTTCTTGTCGGATAAGCCTGTTTTGGGTTTAACGGTGACGAAATGGGAGTCTGTAGTTCCATTCCTGATTGGCTCTGTTTTTTTACTTACGGGGGTAAATCTCGTAAGTCGTTCCTAACCGTTGCGTAACAGACGGGTGCCTATATTACATTGTAGGCATCGCTTCGGTGTACAATAGTTATTGAACCATTCGATGAGCGCTTGTGAATCCGCTGCGGAACTGATATCGATTCCCAGCGTTTTCCACTTTCGAGTGATTTGATTGTCCTCAGCTTTCATTTCAGACAGCCATATAATGGTTTTATCCAGGTGCTCTGGTTGTCGGCGAAACTTGGAATAGGCTACCAGCAGGGGAACTATACCATTGATCATGATGAGTTCAGCAGCATCTTTGCCCATTGCTGGTACTTTGGATTTGGATTCTTTACTAAACAAATAATGTTTTTGCCAATATGGGGACTGGTGCAGATTGAGTAAGTCGTGCAGTTGTGCCAAGGTTTTTATGTTGGTTAGAAGTGAGAATAACCCCTGTTTCTCGCTGATTAAGCTAGCCAGTTGAGAAATCCTAACGGTCGGAAAACCGGAAGGTCTCAGTCGAAGAAACTTCCATTCCTCAGTTTGCATACAATTAAGCTGATATTTAGCTGCTAAAAACCGAAATTCACGGTGTAAGGTATACGGGTAGGTATTCTCCTCGGTGTTTTTCGGAATGAGTCCTGCGCAGCCAAAAAGCAAGGCTTCCATTTGTAACAAATTGTCTCGGTGCTTTAAAAGGATCTTCAACGGAAGAATCTTACTAAGCCTTAAAAAGGAGGGAGCGTTGAGTTTGAATCCAAAATGCTGTACAATCCATTGATAGCAGGTTTCTTCCCAATCTTGTTTGTTGTCTTCTAGTAAATCCAAAACCAGTAAAGCCTTTTTATCCAGACGTTCAAGAAGGGCCCTGTCGAGCATCGAAAGTTTATGTATGTAATCAACCGCTTCAAAGGAGTCTGAACAAGGAATTTCTTCTGAGTGCTCTATCAACTGATTATAGCGGTTTAGAATAGATAGCGGGACCCGTCCTTCCAGCGATAATGTAGGGATGATCGTGCCGTTCGTTCTTCGTATAGTTATATCGTTTTGCCAAACTACATGCAAAATCACACTCTCGTAGTTTTTGTCTGCATCATGAGAATGCCTCAGCCAGTCAGAAGATTTGGTATGGAGCTCGATTGTTCCTACCCATTGAACCCCATCGATGGTGATGCGCGCATCTGAAAAATCAGGTCCGGAATCGCTGTTTTTTGATCCGGGACGGAGTATAGAAAGGTCGGATCCTTCATCCGTTAGTAGACTTGTTTTCTCAAAATACTGAAATCGCCAGATAAAACTTAATATTTCTTCATTCATAGTATTCTCAGTTTGAGGTTGAAGAAAAATAGGGCCGATTTTGTTCAAAAAATTCTTTGCCTATACCTGATTAGTTTCAGTTCTTTGTACGCTGTTTTGCACTTTAAGTATCTATAAGGAAGAAAAATATTTATGCTCCGCCGTTTGTCGTTTATTGCTTTCAGAGTTTCTATACTGTTTTTTGGAGTTTCACTGCTTTGGGTTGGTATTTTAAAATTTGTCCCTGTCTGGATTACCCCGTATATGATTTCCTGCAAAATGGCAGCCATTTCGGAGGACGAAGATTCGGAGATTCATAGCGATTGGGAGCCTTATGAAAATATCTCCAAAGAGGCAGCTTTGGCGGTGGTTGCATCCGAAGATCAGAATTTTCCCAACCACTGGGGGTTTGATTTTGACGAGATATATGATGCAATGACTGAAGACCGTAAAAGAGCACGAGGAGCTAGTACCATTTCGCAACAGGTGGCTAAAAATGTTTTTTTATGGCATGGCAGGAGTTTTATCCGTAAAGGATTGGAGGCATATTTTACCATATTAATAGAGATTATTTGGGGTAAACAGCGCATATTGGAAGTATATCTGAATGTGGCTGAAATGGGAAAAATGACTTTCGGGGTAGAAGCGGCCTCGCTTCGATACTACAATAAATCAGCAAAAAATCTCAATCGTGCAGAAGCTGCACGTATAGCTGCCGTTTTACCCAATCCGGTACGGTTTTCCATAAAAAATCCATCGGCCTATGTCATCAAACGCAGTGGGCAAATCTCCCGACAGATGCGAGCATTGGGGGGACAGAAATATATTGCGGATATATAATAGTCTTACCACCTTACTTTAACTCATGGTAGATTATGACTTTTGTCATATCTGAACCAAGTAAAAACCCGGATTTTTGTGTTTATTGTTTGTAAAACTTCGACTTAAACATTGTATATAATGGGTATTCTAGCAGGTAAAACAGCGATTGTGACGGGAGCGGGTTCGGGTATTGGACGTAGCGTAGCAGAATTGTACGCCAGGGAAGGAGCGAATGTAATTGTATCTGATATAAATGAAACTGAGGGGGAAGAAACCGTAAAAATTATAAACGGCCAGGGTGGTGAAGCATATTTTATTCAGGCTGACGTTGCCAAGTCATCCGATCATGAGAAGTTGGTAAATGAGACCTTGGCCAAATATGGTGCGTTGCATATTGCCTGCAATAATGCGGGGATTGGTGGCCCAAGTGCAGCAACGGGTGACTATACCGTGGAAGGCTGGGACAAGGTGATTGCCATCAACTTGTCGGGTGTTTTTTACGGAATGCGCTATCAGATTCCTGCCATGCTCAAGTCGGGTGGGGGCGCAATTGTGAATATGTCTTCTATTTTAGGAAGTGTTGGGTTTGCAAATAGTCCTGCATATGTAGCTGCAAAACATGGTGTGGTTGGTATGACGAAGAATATCGCTTTGGAATACGGTCCACAGCATATTCGCGCTAACTCGGTTGGGCCGGCTTTTATCGTTACGCCGTTGTTGAAGGACTTTGATGATGCTACGATGAAGTTCTTGGAGTCTAAACACCCGATCGGAAGACTTGGAAAACCGGAAGAAGTGGCGGAGCTCGTGGTGTTTTTAAGTTCTGACAAGGCCTCTTTTATCACCGGATCGTACTATGCGGTAGATGGAGGTTATTTGGCACAATAATTATCCATATAAAACAAGAAAGGTCGCCGGCAATTCTCGCTGGCGACCTTTTTGTTTTAACGATATTTCGATCTGCTATTTAATGACAGCGCGTATCACCACTGGCTGATGATCGGAAGGATAACGTTGGTCTTTTGCATCCGTTAAAACTCCATATTTAAGAACGTCTATATTTTTCGAAACAAAGATATAATCGATACGATCTTTCATGGGTGCATCGAATTTGAATGCATTAAAGGTACCAACCGGACCATAAGGAGGTTGTTTGGTTACCTGGTACGAATCATTTAAAATGGTCTGAATCGTTTTAATTTGTTCTGTTTCAGGTGTTGAGTTAAAATCACCAGTGAGGAAGACGGTTCCATTACCAGCAATTTCTTTGATTTTTTGAACCATCAATATACCGGACTGACGTCGTGCTTCGAGTCCTTGGTGGTCGAAATGGACATTAAAAAAGAAAAACTCTTTTTTAGTCATCAAATCCTTGAATTTCCCCCAGGATGCGATCCGGTTACAGCAGGTGGCATCCCATCCCTTTCCGGGTTTATCCGGAGTTTCGCTAAGCCAAAAGTCACCCGATTGCAACAACGTAAAACGGTCTTTTTTATAGAAAATAGAAGAATGTTCTCCACCTTCTTTTCCATCGTCACGACCTTTTCCCGTATAGGCATAGGCGTTTAGTTCAGCAAGGTCCTTCATTTGTCCGATAAAGGCTTCCTGTACACCAAAAATGTCAAAGTCGTGATAAACAACCAAAGCCTTTACACTTTCCTTACGGTTGGGCCAGGCGTTTATTCCGTCGCTTTTGGTATTCATTCTCAGGTTGTAGCTCGAAATATTAATTGGTGTGTTTCTCTGCGCCAATGACGCGATGCTCAAACACATCAGTAAAACAAAGCTTCTGGGGGATGCATTTTGAATGTTGAATTTGCCTACCAATTCGCCGTCATCACGAATCATTTTCAGATTTAGTTCCTTGGACGTGGCATGTAGTTTAATGAGCGTGCGGTTGCCTTCTAATGGGCCACCACCTATCATAATCGGGAAATTGTGTGTTGCGTCAGGCTCATGTGTCATATAACGATGGGTATGTCCCGAGATTTGAACATCAATTTTCGCCTTATTCAAAACAGGCCCGAATACCTCTCTACAATGGGTAGTGCCGTGCCAGTCGCCAGAGTGCCACGGTGAAATATAGATGAGCAAAACACGAAATGCAGCCTTTTTAAATGCTTCGGTCTCAATTTCTTTTTCCAGCCATTTTTTCTGAATTTCTCTGTAACGATCAAATGCTGATAAACCGCCGTATTCTACACTGTCGTCTGTTTTATCCTCGCCAGAGTCTAAAACCAAGAAATGAACAGGTCCTCGGGTAAAGGAGTAGTAATATTTATTGTCCGGATAAGCAAAATAAGCAGGAATTTGTCGTGCAAAACTGCCTCTGCATTCATGATTTCCCTGGGTGAGTACAAACGGTAATTCACTGGCAAAAATATCGGTAGATGGTTTGATCAGGTGATCCACCATTTGTTGTTCGGAGGTAACCCAGTCGAAACAATCCCCATTGAAAACCACAAAATCATAGTCGCGCTTGTTGCCGGTATAGCCATGTCGGTACAGAAGCTGTGGTATAATTTGTGGACGGTCATGTATGTCGTTAAAGACAACCAGCTTAACTTCCTGATCGGACGCTGCCGGAGTCTTAAAGCTGAACATTGCACTGGTGATGGTTTCGCCAAACTCAACCTTCGAACCTTTATACCCCAAAATTTCGGTTGATACAACCCTATATTTATGTTCTGTGCCTGGTTTAAGATGGGTAAGTGTAATTTTATTGATTCGGTTGTTTGCCTCAATAAGACCGTTGTTGTAGCCAAACTCTCTTTTGCTCGTATAGGTCCCGGAACCATATTCTACCCAGCTGAAGCAGTTTTTGCTGGTAATAAACATGACGGTAATTTCTTCGTTTCCCGGATTTTGAAGATAGGGTCCTACTACAAAATGATTGGTTTCTTCAGCTGTCGAACCGGGTTCCGCATTGGCGATTGTGGTGAGGGACGGAAGCAAACTAAGCGCCCCAATTTGTGACATTTTTTCAAGAAACGCGCGTCTATCTGAAAGCATAAGGTTTAGGTTTTTAAGAAAAAGCAAAATAAGCAACTTTCTAATAGTTTGCGAATAAATACAAACGATGCTTTGTATCGGTTAAATTATTGTTAAATGACGACTTCATCGTTAAATTACGGGCAAAGTTTCGTTGTAAAGTACAGCTCACCACAGGCTTCACCGCTTAACTGGGTATATAGCGTTTCAAAATGAATGAAAAAACAAAACTTATATTTCTTATCCATTGTGCTTCCCGAGGAATTATGTCGGGAAGTTATCTTGGTTGAAGAGTATATAGCTGCGACGTACGATAGCCATAGGTCGCTAAAAATTGTCCCGCACATCACGCTAAAAGCGCCATTTACAATACCAACGGAGTTGCACGAGGAGGTGATGCAGTGGTTTGCTCAGTTATATATAGCAACTCCTCGTTTTTCGGTTGCTTTAAAAGATTTCGGGTGTTTTCCGTATTCGCATCCTGTTATCTATATCAATCCGGTGCCCAATCCTATGCTTGCGAAGTTGCAGTCGGAAGTGCTAAATCAATTTTTAAAAGCATTTCCTGAGGTAAAAATAATGCCGCATGAGGTTAGCTTCAAACCCCATGTTACTGTGGCATATAGGGATCTCAGTCAGGAGCAGTTTCAGCTCGCTTGGCAAGAGTTTAGCAGCCGTCGCTTCTCAGCCGTGTTTGAAGTGCTCGAATTCCAATTATTGCAGCACAACGGAAGTAAATGGAATACCATCGGTATTCATCCTTTGTGATTAGTGTTGGGGCTACTTGCTATTGTTAGTAAATGAAGATTACCTTTGAACGATAAACGAATACCGCCACGCGTTCCTAAGATCATATACTAAATGACAACGTATCCGCACGCCTCAGGTATATTGCTTGCGCTTGATTGCATCATATTTGGCTTCGATGGGAAGGATATCAAATTGTTGCTGATTAAAAGAAACTTTGAACCTGAAAAGGGAAACTGGTCATTAATGGGTGGTTTTTTGCATCCTGAGGAAAATTTGGAGGATGGAGCGTCGCGTATACTATTTGACCTGACCGGTTTAAGGAAAATTTATGTAGAGCAACTTGGCGTTTATGGTAACGTGGGTCGGGACCCCGGCGCTCGAACGGTATCCATTGCTTTTTTTGCTCTCATCAATATAAATGATCAGGATGATGATGCCTTAAAGTTTCATCATGCCTCCTGGATCAGTCTGGACAAGCGACCGGCACTCATTTTCGACCACAATGAAATGGTGTTGCAAGCCATTGAACATCTCCGATACAAGGCTGCTATGCATCCCATTGGATTTGAGTTACTTCCGGAACAATTTACGATTCCGCAACTGCAAAAGCTTTACGAAGCGATTTACGCTGTGCCCATCGACCGCAGAAATTTTAGCCGTAAGTTGTTGTCTACCAACTTGCTGATAGATACCGGACTCAAAGACAGTTACTCTGCTACGAAAAAGGCTACACTTTATAAGTTGGATTCGGTTCGGTATCGGGAAAAATTCAATTCTTTCTGGAATTTCATGCCGGAGGCTAAGGAGCAGGTTGAGAAAGGCGATGCCAAAGCTACGGTAAATAAGTAAGATTGATGATTTCCAGGAGATACTAGATATATTAATTGTGTCAAATTTACACCATATGTAAATTTGTTTATATTTGTACATCGATTAGTTAAATATCAAAACCACGGTTTGGTGCCAATCAATTGCATACGATGGAACAGAAATATGTTATAGGCGTCGATTTTGGAACGGACTCCGTTCGTGCCTTAATTGTGAATACGCAGACCGGCGAAATGGCCGGAACCGCAGTTTACGAATATCCGAGATGGAAAGCAGGTAAATATTGTGATCCGGCTACTTCACAATTCAGGCAACATCCGCTTGACTATATGGAAGGGTTGGAGGAGTCCATCAAAAAGGCTTTGGAAGATGCCGGGCCCAAGGTACGTGCGGGTGTCGTTGGGATTTCGGTAGATACAACCGGATCAACACCGGTGGCTGTCAATCGGGAGGGTACGCCGTTGGCGCTTTTACCCGAATTTGCGGAGAACCCCAATGGGATGTTCATTCTTTGGAAAGACCATACGGCCAATCGGGAAGCCCAGGAAATTAATGCGTTAGCTGAACAATGGGCTGTTAACTATACAAAATATGTAGGTGGTATTTACTCTTCGGAGTGGTATTGGGCAAAAATCTTACGCACGCTTCGGGTAGATCCGGCCGTACGTAACGAAGCTTTTTCCTGGGTCGAGCATTGCGACTGGATTTCTGGGGAACTTGCGGGACGTACAGACCCCACGGTTATGAAACGTTCGCGCTGTGCAGCCGGACACAAAGCACTATGGCATAAGGAATTTGACGGCCTACCAGACAATCAGTTTTGGACAGCGTTGGATCCATTGCTTGACGGTCTCAGAGATCGACTTTTTAGTGAAACCCATACCTCGGATGAAGCCATAGGAAATTTATCGGAAAAATGGGCCGCCAAACTAGGACTATCTACGGATGTTGTTATTGGTGTAGGTGCTTTTGATGCGCACATGGGCGCTGTTGGTGCACTCATTGAGCCATATGCCTTGTGTAAGGTAATTGGAACTTCCACTTGCGATATGCTGGTGGCTCCCAATGAAGAAGTGGGGCATTTACTCATTAAAGGGATTTGTGGTCAGGTTGATGGATCGATTCTGCCCGGAATGTTGGGTATGGAAGCCGGACAGTCGGCATTTGGAGATATATACGCCTGGTTTTCTAAATTGATCGTAACTCCGGTACGTGATTTATTGGGTGACAAAGAGGCTGATTTGTTGGCAAAAAAACTCATTCCGCATTTATCGAAAAATGCGGAATTATTGCCGGTAACAGCAAATGATATTGTGGTGGTAGACTGGCTGAACGGGAGACGCACTCCCGACGCAAACCATACGCTGAAGGGGGCACTTCTTGGCTTAAATCTAGCTAGTGATGGCCCCAAAATATTCAAAGCATTGGTAGAAGCAACTGCCTTTGGATCAAAAAGTATTGTGGAGCGATTCAGGAGTGAGGGTGTGCCAATCCATGAGGTAATTGCTATTGGAGGTGTTTCTAAAAAATCACCTTTCGTGATGCAAACTTTGGCGGATATACTGAATATGCCTATTAAAGTGGCTACTTCGGAGCAAGCCTGTGCGCTGGGGGCTGCCATGTTTGCAGCAGTAGCTGCGGGTGAATATGGCACTTTGTCCGAAGCACAACAAGCCATGAGCTCAGGGTTTGACGCTGTGTACCATCCGCGTCCCACCGTAGTGCCTGTATATGAGAAGTTGTATGCAAAGTATCAGCAATCGGGGCATTTTGTGGAGCAGGAGTTTTTGAAAGTTTAGTATTTAAAGCGTAAGAGAACCGATTATGATTAACTATAAACAGTTTGAAGTCTGGTTTTTGACCGGAAGTCAGGATTTGTACGGAGAGGAAACGTTACGCCAGGTAGATGCCCATTCCAGAGAAATAAGTCAATATTATAATGATTCGCCAGCTATATCGGTAAAGGTTGTATTTAAGCCTATTGTTAAATCGTCGGACGAAATATTTGCCACAATACAGGATGCCAACAATGCTTCCAATTGCATAGGTATTGTTGCCTGGATGCATACGTTTTCACCGGCAAAAATGTGGATTCGTGGTTTGAACGCGCTACAAAAGCCGTTGTTGCATTTACATACCCAGTATAACCGGGATATTCCATGGAGTGAAATTGATATGGATTTTATGAATCTGAATCAGTCGGCACATGGCGACCGCGAATTCGGTTTTATCATGACGCGTATGCGTATGAACCGCAAGGTGGTGGTAGGGCATTGGAAGTCGGCACATACGCTTGGTGAACTGGATCAATGGACACGGGTGGCCGTTGCAAAACATGATATGAATGGCGCTAAATTTGCAAGATTTGGTGATAACATGCGTCAGGTTGCGGTTACGGACGGTGATAAAGTGGCCGCTGAAATGGCGTTCGGGTTTTCCGTAAATACCTATGCTGTTGGAGACTTGGTAGCGGTTATTAATGCAGTTCATGATTCTGAAATAGACCGTTTGACGGAGGAGTATGAAGATACTTATAGCCTGGTTGCTTCTTTGCGAAAAGGTGGAGAAAGAAATGCATCTCTCCGGGACGCTGCGCAGATTGAACTGGGAATGAGACAGTTTCTTGAATCGGGTGGCTTTAAGGGCTATACCAACACTTTTGAGGACTTGCATGGTATGAAGCAATTACCCGGGATTGCCTCGCAGCGACTAATGGCCTCGGGTTACGGATATGCCGGTGAGGGGGACTGGAAAACGGCTGCCATGGTACGGGCTTTAAAAGTAATGGGCAGTGGTTTAAATGGAGGAACTTCTTTCATGGAAGACTATACCTATCACTTCAATCCTGATAACAATCTGGTGTTAGGCGCGCACATGCTTGAAATTTGCCCAAGTATCGCGGCAGAAAAGCCGTCTGCACAGATACATCCCCTTGGTATAGGCGGAAAGGATGATCCTGTTCGTTTGGTTTTTAATGCCGCAGCGGGTCCGGCAATCAATGTTTCTCTTATCGACCTTGGTAATCGTTTTAGATTATTGGTGAATGAAGTAGAAGCCGTAAAAGTGGATCATGATTTACCGAAATTACCTGTGGCACGCGTGCTTTGGAAACCGGCTCCAAGTTTGCAAACGGCTTGTGCTGCCTGGATTTATGCAGGAGGAGCCCACCATACCGCATATAGCCAGAATTTGAACACCGATTATATGGAAATGTTTGCCGAAATGCTTGGTGTCGAAATGGTTGTCATTGATAAGGATACCCAACTACGCCAGTTTAAGAATGAACTGCGTTGGAGTGACGGGTATTTTGGGAAATGATTCAATATTAAATTTATCAAGGATGTCAGTATATAAGTATCTCAAAGAGTTGGTATACGAGGCCAACATGGAAATACCTCGTGAAGAGCTTGCCATTGTCACTTTTGGTAATGTAAGTGGCGTGGATCGCAATGCAGGCGTTGTGGCTATAAAGCCCAGCGGCGTGCCATATCACAAACTGAAAGTGGAAGATATCGTGATTGTGGATTTGGACAATGAGCTCGTGGAAGGGAATATGCGCCCTTCTTCCGATACCAAAACGCATACATTGCTATACAAAAACTTTCCAACGATAGGTGGCGTTTGCCATACGCACTCAACGTATGCAGTAGCTTGGGCACAGGCTATGAAACCAATTCCCAATATGGGAACAACACATGCGGATCATCTCACGAAATCCGTTCCGGTCACAGAGGTCATGTCTGACGAAATGATCTTAAACGATTACGAATTGGAAACGGGTAATCAGATATTGGATATTTTTAATAAGGAGCAACTCAGTCCCGAAGAGGTAGAAATGGTGCTTGTTGCTTGTCACGGTCCGTTTACATGGGGTAAAGATCCTGCAAAGGCCGTGTATAACTCCATTGTTTTGGAAGAAATTGCTAAAATGGCATATTTGACCCTACAAATCAATCCGCAGACACCTACCATTAAACAAAGCCTGATTGACAAGCACTATTTTCGGAAACACGGAGCAGGTGCTTATTATGGACAGAGCGGATGCTAAGTTATTTTTTAGGACGCTTGGAGGCCAAATTTCTAAATTGTTGTAGCGCTTCCTGACGGGACATTTTGGTTTCGTTGGATTTTGCCGCCTCAATAGCCTCTTTGGAAAACCGTCCTTTTAGAAAATTTAATACTGTAAAAATCATAACCGACTGTTGTTATTTTTGAAATACTCTATTGCGTTTTTCAAAAATAACAAAAATCGGTTTCCTGACCTTATTGAAAAGAGACGATGTTCATTTATTTTCTTTTTTGCTTCGATGAGCCAGGAGCAAATTCACCTTTGATCCATCTTACAAAATTGGTAGAATTGTTTTTGTAGATTTCGATGGATAGTGGTTTAATTCCACTTGTCAGAACTTCTGCGATATATTGATTGTGCAGCTTAACGATTTCATTCAGGGTAGCTTCATCCGTTTTCATAATTGAGGTAAGCATAAGGATTAGGTGTATGTATGAAATGTATACACCAATGATTATCGTACCCAATGATTCGCTCGCTTTCGAGGTTGTGGAAAAGTTATATTATATATAGTAAAATTTAAATATTTTAAGAATTGAGCCCCTAAATCAATTAATTTTTTAAGAATTTACTGAGGAAAAAGTAATCAATTTGGGGCTACAAGATGTAGTAATTATCGTTATTATATTCAGTTTTAGATTTTTTTATAGCGACAATTTTGTTTTTAGTTGATTGATATCTAATGGTTTAGGGAGTAGGTCGATAATATAGGGGCTAGAAATCGCTTTGTCAATATCCCGGGAATCGATGGTGGATGACAACATGAAGATTTTTATTTTATTTTTCAAAGTAGCCGGTACCGCGGCAAAATTATCTATAAACTCAAAGCCATTCATATCGGGCATTTGAAGATCCAGCAGAATAACCGTTTCGGACAAATCTTTTTGTTTTTCAATGAGGAATTTCAAAGCTTCTCGGGCCGAATTAAATGTTTTGACAGAACTGGTAATACCACTTTTGATCAGCAATTTTTCATATATAAATAAATCAAACGCGCTGTCGTCAATTAATATGACATTAATAAGATTCATAACGTGTAATTTATTTTGAAGATGGTATATTGAGTTGAAAGGTTGTACCCGCACCGTAGTCGGAAGTAACCTGTATAGTTCCGTTTAGTTTAGTAATGGCCTCTTGCACAATGTACAGCCCAATTCCAGAGCCGCTATTGGTAATTCCTACCCGGTAGAACATTTTAAACACTTTATCCTGATCAATTTCTCTGATACCCATTCCATTGTCCTCCACGCTGATTTGCGCATGTGTGGGCGTCGTTACGACTTTAAGTTTGATGAAGGGGTTAGGCTTTTCAGGATCATGGAATTTTACTGCATTATTTAATAAATTATTGAGGATAATTCGAAGCTTTATCACATCGGAGTAATACGTTCTTTCCTGTTCTATTTCTGTGTAAATTTTAAGGTTTCCGAACTCAGGAAGATATTGTATGGTTGCCTGTACTTCTGTAATCAATTCGTCAAAATTGATCGGCGTAATCACCGATTCTCCACGCGCATTTTTGTAATAATCTATTATATTGATAATGAACGTATCTAATTTTTTTACGGATTTTCTAATCAATTCCAGGTATTCGTTTTGAGACTGAAGGTCTTCTTCAAGCAAAGCGAGGTTAACGATTCCTAAAACGGACATGAGTGGTGCGCGAAGATCGTGGGAAGCGCTGTATACGAATTTATCCAGTTCCTCATTGGCCTTTTGAAGTTCCGAGTTACGCTGTTTAAGATCCTCCCGGGTTTTGTATATATCAAATGCGTTTTGAATGGCATTTTCAACATAGGTATAATCCCACGGCTTGTCAATAAAACGGAAAACTTCGCCTTTGTTGATGGCGTCAATGGCAGCCGCTATATCCGTATGCCCCGTAATCAGGATTCGGATAATACCCGGATATTGTTTGCGGATCTTTTCCAGGAATTGAACCCCCGTCATGATCGGCATACGCTGGTCGGCTAATACAATCTGAAACCTATTACTGCTTAGCAATTCCTCTGCTTCTGCAATAGAGCTGGTTGTCGTAATATCCCACTGTTTTCTGAACGTGGCTTTAAACGAATGCAGGTTATGCTCTTCGTCATCGATATACAATATCTTAATTGATTTGTCAGTCATTGTTCGTTAAGCTAGGGGTCTTTTTCTTGAGAATAGGTAATGTGATTAGGAATTCCGTACCTTCTCCAACTGCCGTATTGACAACAATGGAGCCTTGGTGCGCTTCTATAATTTTAAAAACAATGGATAGCCCAAGTCCGGTGCCTTCTCC
>CALGRQ010000112.1 GCA_937880795.1 uncultured Dyadobacter sp.
TTTTCCCCTTCAATGTGAATTTCGATAGGAGCTTCAGTTTGATTGAAGTTTAGAGTTCGAACTTGAATGGATATCCCCGGCATAGAATTTTCCAACTCACGAACATATCTGTCCGACAATACTCTAGTAGCCTTTGGGTTCTTTGTTTTGATAAACAACTGGGCGAAATTTTCATCAGCATAATGGGGGGCATATGTAACATGGAATCGCTTAGCCGAAATACCAATCAACGAAGTCACATCCCTCACCAGACTATCCTGCTTAATCTTATCCTCTAGGTATTTCGCTACCCGCCGAGTTTGTTCTAGTGTTGCATTCTTCGGCAGCGTGACCAGGATATTGAACATATCAATATCTGCATTGGGAAAGAAGACTCGTGGCACAAGGGATAAAGACACCCCACCTAATATCGTTATCAGACAGGTATAAAGCAGTGTTTTCTTTTTACTCCCCCCCCCTTTATCCCGGAACTTGATTTGACGTGCTTTTTATCAGTCTTCCACTTGGCCAGAAATTCGCACATGGCAGGCGTGATAAATAACGCTACGAGTAGGGAAGATCCTAACGCCAGCGCCACGGTAATGGGGAGCGTTAACATGAACTCTTTAGATAAACCCACAGTGAAAATGGCTAATGGGAAGAAGGTGGCCATTATACATACGGTTCGCACCAAAAGCGGTCTCATAAGTTGCTGCGCCGCAAGCCAGGAAGCCTTTGATATCGACATTCCTTGTTTCGTCAGTTCGCGGAAATTATCACTTACAACTATTGCATCATCCACAACCATCCCTAAGCTTAACACAAGACCTGCCAAGGTAACCTGATGAAGTGGCAACTTGAATAGTCGCAAAAATGCTATAGTCATTAAAATAGAAATCGGGGCCGCAAGTGCAGAAACTAACGCTGTACGAAGCGGCGACATAATGAGCAATGCAACGACAACCATCGCAATAACAAAGAAGAACTCAAAAGCAAATTGATTGATGGTGCCGCGCACAAACTCAGGTTCGCTTACAATAGTTTTAAAGGTCAAGTCGGGCGGCAACCTCTGCGACAGGCTGTTTAGAACAAGATTCAATTTTTCACCAAAGGCAACTTCATTGATATTGGTTCTTAGGTTAATCGCCAACATAATCGCTTTACCTGTTGTGCCAATAAGTGTGGTTGGTTCTTGGTATTCATTTTTTACTATACCAATGTCCTTAATAAGCGTTGACTTCCCCTGGGACAATACAATGGGAATTTCTTTAATTTCCTGTGCTGAATGAAGCTGTCCATCTATACCAATAGGTATTCGCGTCCCTGCGTGCTTAGAAACAGAAACTGGTTGCGCCTGGTGGTGTAAGGTGATGGCCTGCAATACAGTTTCGAGATCAACACCGTAATAAATCATCTTATTTTTGTCCAATAAAACGTCAATCACCTCTTGCTGTTTCCCAATTTGTTGGATTCCCGATACTTCCGATTCATGCTGCAGAACCTCCTGGATGGTATCGGCATATAACTTCAATTCCTTAAAAGACCTGACATTTGATGAAACGGTAATAATAACCTGCGTGATATCTGCCCATTCAGTCTGAACTACCGCCTTAGGTATTGGCAAAGCATTTAAGCCATGTTGAATCTTGCTCCAAACGACAGTTGGATCAGCTACATCTGGAGTGAGCTCTACTTTTACTATAGACACTCCCTGTATCGATAGTGACGTGGTTTTACTCCTGTTGATCTGTTTTGACTGAAACAGATAGTCTTCAATAACTTCTGTTACCTCTTTTTCTACAGCAACTTCATCTAAACCAGGACATTGAGCCACAATGATGCCTTGCAATATTCTTAAATTCGGATCTGCCTGTCTAGGCATAGTAAATATTGATACAACGCCAGCCAATACGATCAAAGAAAAGGTGAATATTACCTTTTGCTTATTCTTCATTCCCCAGTAAGGCAGTCCTCCTTCTCCTATTTTCATAACATGTTAGTTGAGAATCTTTACCTTCTGGTTATCTGTTAAATTTTCTGATCCGGCAGTAACTACCTCATCATTTTCGGACAATCCTTCAGAAACAATAAAATGCCCGTTTACATTCTCATGAATGAGTAGCTTGATTGCCCTTACCTGTGCTATACTATCCTTTACAACGTATACATATTTATTGTGCGCAACATGAACCGCAGATTGTCCTAAATGCAATTGATTGCTAAAATTCAATTTCAAATTAACATTCACGTACATGCCAGGCGATAGCTTCGCAGGTTGCTTTTGGAATGATATTTTTACAGTATTAGTTTTATTGAAATCACTGGTCACCGGACTGATGAAATCTATCACACCTTCAGTGTTTTCGGTGCCAGGAATTGAAATGGCGCATTTCATTCCTTCTTTTAAATCCTTCAACTCATTCGCGGAAACTTCAATTTCTACGTGCATCCGATCAATTCTCATAAACGTGAATTGCTTCATGCTTGCTATCGCGACGGCTCCCTTATTTGAATAACTATTAACAATAATCCCCTCGTAAGGCGCCCTTAAGACTGTGCTGTTTTCCTCCCTTATTGCGATTTGCTCCAACACACGGGCTTTTTCATACTTCAACAAGTTTTCCTGATACTCCCGTTCCGCTATATTGCTGGAACTCCTTAGTTGTTTGGATCGCATCAACAGATCCTGTGCATTGGCCACTTCCAATGACGCGAGCTTCCGTTTATATTCATAATCTTCCTTTTCCAGAGTAGCGAGTATTTCGCCTTCCTTTACACGATCTCCTTCATTAACCTTTATATCCTGTACGCGTCCAGGGTGAATAAAACCCAAGTCAATAATATATGGGGAAACTACTTTGCCAGGCCAAATTCGTTCAATTATTGTCTCCATTATAATTACACGCTCGGTTTTAACCAAGATTTCTTCTTCTTGCCGGGGAAGCTTGGGAGATCCACAATGAATAGAAAAGGCTATCACCCCCAAAATGAGATATAGATACTTGTACATAACAATAATATTAATATTTAGTAAACAGGGCCGCCAGAAGCGGTAATAAGGGAATCCTAAACAAAGCGCCCAATTTCAGGTGCTATATTATGTACAAGTGAAGATGTTGATTTGGGTAACGTTGGCGAAAAATTATTTACTTACCTGCTAATCAAATAGACCGTAAGTAGCAGTAGCCCTATAACGATGGAGATAATACCAATGATGATGATGAACCGGCGCCGCCGCCGGCGCTTTACTGTGGAAATCACCTCCTCCCAGCCTTGCGAGCGGGACATCGGTGTAAATAATCTGGAATTTTGGTTACGCTGATCAAGCTTTTGTATTTGATTCCATATTGCAATGGCTTCCTCGTTGGAGGTAAGCAAATCATCAGCCAATGCATTGTCCTCTTCAGATATAATCCCTACAGCCTTCCGCATTAGCAATTGCAAAAGTTCATCCTTAGAAAGTTTCATCGATAGATAGATGGAGTTTAATATGGCGGGTCGCAGATTTTAAGTAATGTTTCACTACATTGATGTTTAAGCCATATAAGGAGGCAATTTCTGTGTATTTTAATCTTGCTAGGTATGCTAGGTAAATATTCTTCATCTTTTCCGGCATATTTTGAACAATCTGGTCAAGTCTCACAAATATTTCAGCCGAAAAATGAGGAATTTCCTTGGAATTTGCAAACTGTTGGTATTCAACCGCATTCTTTCTTTCCCCCTGTTTCTTCTTCAGATAATTGATGGCCCGCTGCCGGCACATCATATATAACAAAGCCGTTATTGATTCCGTATTTTTGTAATATCTGTGTTCATATAGAGCAATAAATACGCTTTGCACGACATCGTGTGCCTCTTCAGGATCATCGATTATGGTGGTTACCAAACCGAGACAATACCGGTAATAATAATCGTAAAGCTCCTTAAACACCGATTCCAGGTTGCGTCCAGCCTTTAGTTGTTCAAGGATGCGAACTTCATTTATTTGCACGGATAAGGATTATAGACAGGGAATTTAGCACTATTTTGGGGTTCTGCTGCAATTATCTTTTCTAAGCCAGTTGCGTAAAAACTACACATTTATGGCCAGAAACAATCCGTCATTAAGTATTTCCAAGGTGAATGAAATGCCATTGCATCTAAAGCACAAAAAAACCGACATACGAAATGCCGGTTCAATCACTACTAAAAAGAAACTAGTTTTATCAGAATTAATCTAACAATTAATAGTTTTCGATCCTGTTAACTGCTTGTTATACAATCAAAGATTACCCTTGACGAAATACCCTATTATCGGCATCGATAGGGTAATACCAATGCCCTTCATAATATAATTCGCACCATTCTCCAGTCACTAACTCTAACGATTCGTCTGGATACAATGTACTTACCTGTAAAGGAGGGGAAATAGGTTTAGGATAAATTATAAATCTTGTTTTAAGCCGAACGGTCACGAGTAACTTGTTTCCGTTTCGCCTAACGCGATAAACCCACCGCCGTGGATCATCGCGTTTATTCAATTTTTGTGTGACCTCTTGTATTTTACCAGCCATGGAGTTCTCTTGGTTCTTAGCTGAGTACAAAATATGGTGCCTGAATTGTTTCGTCAAAAAAATTACCGATACAAAATTCGGAAATCATATTCAAACACCTGTTACCACGCCAAGCGTTCGTTCTTCTTTATAAATTCATTCCGTAAATGCAACTTATACTCTTCCGTAAGGGCAGTATAGTATTCTGCCAAACTCTTTAAAGCCTGCAGGCCATTATCTATGCCTAACTGCTGGAGTGACCTTTTATTCATTGCCATTACTTCCCAATAAACGATAACAGTACAAGTACCTGGTATAAGGGCACCAAGAAAATTGCCCAAATTTAACCGCTTCGTAAAGGCCTCTTTAAATTTTGAAAGTTGGTCCTCCGTTTCAAAGGAGTATACCCTTCCAAACCAATGTGGTTTTCTCCGAAATACCACTTCATATACTTCGCCTTCTTTATCCCTGCCACAGAAGATCCGAAATGTACTTTGCTCTTCTTGCATTAAGTGACTTTTATCAATTTAAAAAACGATAATACTACTTAAACGACGTTATGATCTTTGTGAAACGCTCGTTAACACAGGATTATGACAATACAATAACCTTATTAACAATTTTGCGCTTGGCAATACTATTGTGTTAACAAAGCTTTTATTTAGCTTTCAACTTAAAATCTCCTTTTGGCTAATGAAGGCTGTCCTTTTATTCCTCGCGGTCGCAATTTTGTGCGCGTCCTGCGAGATGATATTTCCGGGATTACCAGACTGTCCAGAGTGTCCGACACAAAAACCATCCTGGACCGCAATAACATTCTACGGCGTCGGTGTTGTAGACAAGAAGTATGACTGTTACTCCGCAGACTATGGACACGCCGTGGAAGTGACATTGTTGAATTACACCCCTTTGGGAACCAAAAAGATTTTGCTCTACAACGTGCCCGAGGATATGATTACAAATGGGCGATGGATAAACTTTCAAGGAGAACGAATAAATGAAAATACTAGCCGAATACATTGTCATAAAGATACCACTGTGACTGAACAATACTATGTGTCTACAATGTATTGATACCAGTCAGTAAAAATCAGTTGTCTTAGCAGTTTTGAAATACCGCGTAAAAAGTTGCTTCGTATTGAGGCAACTTTTTTTAATGAACGGATGATGTTCTGTAATTACAAAATTCTACCTATATTTGGCTACTTCAGAACGGAACCAAGCAATAGCTCCAGAATTTCATTGACGCTTCTCCACAATTTATTTGAGACAAAACATAGACATTAATTACCCCTCACCTTTGTATAAGGCACCTTACTCTAATTTTGTATTTTATGCATACAAATGAGCCCGTAGAAAAAATTGTTAGCTCCGAACTCATCAGTCTTGATAGATTAAGTGAAAAATTAAATCAACATTTCATGTTGCATTTAATATTGGAGTTATTTGGCAGAAATTCCACTACAAAAAAATGGCATCTCGCCAGTTGGCTTCAATCAACTGAAAAAGCCATCGTTCAAAATACCAATCCGGTTAGAGAGGCATTCCATGCTAATCATATGAGAATTGCACAAGACTACACTGAAGATTTCAAAAACAAAATTTTCGGTTCGATCTTGCTTTCTCTGGCCGACACCCACTCCAATGATCCAGAATTTGCCCTGATCAAGAAAAACTTTATACTTGCAGATCGAGAAGAATTAACCAATACGATTTTTCACATCCTGGAAGAAAGCCATAAATATGTTTCAGATATCGGATCTGCGCTCAAGTACCGCGATATAACCTCTCCAAAACAATTCGAATTTAATTTCTTGAATTGCCCTTCCATGTCGTTAAAAGGAGTAATCGACTGAATTATTGCATAGATTCTACCCAGGGCATTTCCCGGGCCCAATGTCTAAAGGTATGTGGGCGCTCTTTACCCTAAGTGGGTATGAAAGGGAATTTCTTATAAAAAATAAACGAAACAATGCACAGTTGACCACAACACACAATTGGACATATCCTTTTGATCGTTATGCTTACTTGTGTAATATGCTCGCCAATACATTATCTCACGTATTACGCGAATACAATTTATACATGCTCCCTGAATTTCGATTTGGCTATATCCATTCCATTCTAAGCGATATCTATACGAAACTCAAAAGTAGAGTAAGAAGTCTCTAAAATCTGTAAAAGTGCATGCTTAAAAATCAGTTTACTAACATGCCTGAATAAACTGAACAAGACGGAACATGTTTTAAAGATACCTCACTAACTAGTTTCAGCCCCTGTCATGCAATTTCTAATGTAATGCAATTGATGAGAAAGCTAATTATGTAATTAATTTTAAATAAAAGAGTTATATTGCTATAACCTGCTTTAAACGGAACGAATCATTAAGCGATTCTTAGTGATTCACTAATTGTTTGTTGTGCCATAAACGGATTCCTATGACAAAAAGATATGAGCTCTCAACTTTGGAAACTTGGATTTCAACAGTAATTCCAGACTTGATGTCAACCCAGCCAATTAATCTCGAAAGGTTAAAAAGCGAGGTGGATTGGTTGGTTACTGAAAGTTATCGTATTCAACGTTCATTACAGACCAGTTTCCATGAACTGAAGCCCAAACATGCTGAACAGTATATCTACATGAATCAAATGGATATACTTCGCATTATGGATATTGTCGAGGACTATATTTCCGTGGCTGATCACCGGCAAATCGAGTCTCTTCTAAGATTTTACCAGGATGTCTATGGCAATTTGGAGAAAATATTACTGCATATGGTTAAGTATTTCCCCTGTGCGATCAACGAAAATTTACCCATGCCCAAACGGTATACATTGCACGAAAAAGAAAAATTGCGCCCAGAATTTGATCAATTGCTTAAACTGTACGATCACCCACAAGTCCCCAAACCTTTGCTCGATGTAGCCATACGCCCATTAAAGGAGTTTTTCCAGCGTGACAACATATCATTCACATTTCATAAACTTATCTATTTCAGATTCTTCATACATGAATTTTTGCCATTTGTAGACAATAAGTTACAACTGAGAACAGCCAACGACTCAAAAATTGCAAATATTCCGCTAATAACTCTGGATACTGAAGTAGAATCGATGGCGCAGGATATTAATAAAGACTACCAATCAGAGAGTGATATTAATATGCTGATTCACCACAAATTACATTATATTAATTTTAATAATTTAGAATACAGAAATTATTGTACTAGCCAACTGCACGACAAACTAGAAGCAATTCCAACTCAGGAAGAAAAGATAAAACGTGTAAAATGGTATGTAACCACTGAACGCAGACAGAACCCCAAACCAGGTATGTCACTAGAACCTGGACTCCCTCCGATTTCCGAACAGATACTTCACATAATAGAGGAAGAATACAAATTCCTGATAGAGCAAAATACCATAGCAACTTCAAAAATTGATAATACCAAAATCCTTTCCGGGAATAAAATCAAACTTAGTCTAACTTCATTTG
>CALGRQ010000113.1 GCA_937880795.1 uncultured Dyadobacter sp.
CTCCTCATAGTTGCTGTACAATGTATAGCCACCCCCCAACTTTTCATTTAACACTTCCTTACTTTTTCCGGTGGAAACAATTCCACATATTTCAAAACCGCTTAGTGTATGGTAAGCAGTGGCATGAGATGCGCCCATATTACCGCATCCCACCACCAAAACGCGTAAAGGCTTCTTCTGATCTGACATATTATAAGGATTTAGGAATAGTTGAATAATAAATGCTGATACCTTTATAAAGGCTTAAGCTCGACTTTTCTAACGAACATTTCTGCTCCTTCGGACTGAATTTGAATGCGGCCTTTGGAAGGCTTTACCTGCGTAGCATAGTTCACGGGTGTTCCATTCAGGTAGGTGGTAATCTTATCCCCGTCGGCGATACATTCTAATTTATTCCATTCACCCACCGGTTTTTCTACTTCATTAGGTCCACGGAAATCCAGCACATCCTTCCAGGCTGGGTCCCTATTGAACCAATCTATGCGCCCCGAATGAATGGTCAACGGAGTTCCCTTAGGGTCGAAAACATTTCCTCCGCCCGGCTTTTTGGGTGCTACTGTGGCTGTAAGTGCATATTTGTCACTGCCATCGCCTACTACCAAGAAATCACCAGTACCTCCTTCAATAATCTGGCATTCGATGCTATACATCCAAATGCCGTGGTAACCGCCATCCGGACCGGTGGAGTGCAAAAGCACCCCATTGTCCCGGGCACGGTCTACACGTGGGGCATACGTTTTTTCACCCCACTTAAATTCTACCGTCAATTTGTAATTTTCGAACTCTTCATTGGTTACAATACTACCGTATTCCTCGCCTGAAATGTGAATGAGCCCTTTGTCGATAGTGAAGACTTTCTTGACATCCTGATTTTTACCGCGGTTCTGAATAAACGGATACCAACCATCCAGGTTTTTTCCATTAAAAAGTTTTACGGTTTTCTTTTTGGACTGTGCTATACTGTTTTCTGATGCAAATAAAAGACAGATCAGAAGCGGAATAAACAACGCATTTATTTTCATACTCGACGTATTCGTTAATTATTAAATAGAACTGATTATTTTCTTTCGCGCGCTTCAATCATGCGATCAAGACGGTATGGTAATGCCTCTAAAAACGCAGTTAAGCTAGCCATTTCAGAAGTTGTAAGTTGCTGATCCAACCCGGGAGGCATCATGGACAACGTTTGTGGTTCAATGGAAACAATTTCGTTGCGGGGGATTCTTAATCCGGGCACCGGACCTACCTCTATGATGATAGCATCCGGAAGCTGCTCTTTGATCACCCCTGTATACGAACTTGTTTTGGTTACAACCCTGAACGTTTCGTACTCACGTGCAAAACTCGCGCTTGGATAAACGATGGCTTCCAGAATATCATGTTTAGAACGAATTTCACCAATATTGGTCAAATCTGGCCCGAATCGTCCTCCCTCTGACCCTACCGCATGGCATGAATAGCAGGCTGCTTTACCATAGAACAGCTTACGTCCCTCACCCACATCGCCACCTTTCATGAGCGCTTCCAATTTTTGCAGATTGGCCAAACGCTCGGCATGCTGTGCTTTTAACTTCACAACCAATGGCGCTGCCTGTTGATGTACCGATGTCGGGAAACTTTTCAGGAGCCTCTGAAAATCCGTTTCTGACAAGTTATCCAAACGACCATTTCCAGATTGGAGGGCTGTAATCAATTCTTTACCCACCAACTCATTGCTATTGCCTTCAAACGATTCCATCAGCGATGGCAACAGAAACTGATCGGTTTTAGCGATGTGTTCACGGGCAATCACCAACAATTGATCATTATTTAGCTCAGCATGGTTTAATAAACGTACCGAAAGTTGACGTACCGGGGAGTCGTATTGCTTGCCCAGGTATTTCAGCAACATCTGGAATTCTTTATCGGAAAGCTTTGAAGAGGACATAATGCGCGCACTCAATGCTTTCAGACGGAAATCCACCGAAGTTTTTTCATCCTGAATAATTTCATTCAAACTGGAATTCATCGCTGAAATACGACGAGATTCAATCAATCCCAATATTTGAGATCGAACGGCAGCATCCTCGCTACGCAATTGTTTACCAAATTCATTGACCCAAGAAGCAGGTAATTCTTTCAATGAAGACCTTGATATCACATCCAACATCAGTAGTTTACGATCTGATGTTGCCGATGGATTCCCCAATTGCTTCGCTACGAAATCCTGAACACTACGCTCTTTCATAAACGTGAGCATCAGATCGCTCAATGCGCTGGCATCGGCCTCCGCCAATTTACCATCACCAAGGCTTTTCTCTAAGAAATTAACCACTATATCCGTCCATTCAGGATGGTGCGATGCAATCCAAACACCGGTACTTCTGAGGTCTGGATCTTTACTGGCAAGCACGGGAGCCAAATCACTTTTCTTAAGTGGTGATCCGTCCATCTGATCCAAGGCGGTTAATGCAGCGATGCGGATTTGCGTAGAAGGATTGTTCAAAGCCTTTGTCAAGGGTTCAACCGATTTCATGATGATCAGCGAATGAACAATGGCGTGCTTTACAAAGCGATCGGTATTATCAGAAGCGCCATTTAACAAGGCTGGAATTGCTCTTACGTCACCAATTTGCCCTAAGGCCGTAGCCGCTTGGCGCCGTACCGGAGCCACATCCTTTTGCACCAGTTGCATCAGTTTATCAACTGATTTGGCGTCTTTGGCAAGGCCGATAGCCCTGGCCGCGGCTACACGTACCACACTACTCTTGTCGCTCAGACCGTTGCGAACCCCTGTCCATGCTTGTGGTGTATTGATACGGGCCAAAACAAAGATGGCAGCGGCACGTGCTTTTTCATCTTTCATAGTTGGCAAGGCGCTTAAAATTGGGGACACTGCCGCGCTACCTTTCGCCACCAATTGTTCAACTGCGTTGTCGGCCACAAAAGGACGAGATTCATTCACCAATGACAGCAATGCTTGTGGCGTTTGCTTTTCCAGATTCAGCTTTTTACCCCAAGGATCGGCTACCTTCGCAGCTCCCGTCTTGCGAATTCTGTATATCCCTCCTTTTACGTCAGGTTTAGCCACACGAGACAAAGGACAGCCTTCAATAAACCATCCTCCGGTGATCACCACCAACATACTACCATCAGCATCCTGCAAAACATCTGTTGGGTGTGAGTCTGAGCTGGTAGACTTCATAAACACCTCATCTTCTGTTTTATAGGAGGCTCCATCTGTGGAGACAATATGACGCATGATACGTCCAGTATTGAATTCGGCATGAAACAAATCGCCGTTGTACTTCTGCCCAAAATTAGGTCCACGATAGCGCATCAGTCCGGACGGTGCCACTCGAGCCATCTTGGTCATTACAGGCATGAAATCTCCGGTCATTTTCAACTTATCCTCATCCACAGCCGAGTTATTCTTCGGGTAGGTTCCACCTTCTACCCAATGCATCAATGCATCACGCTGGCCGTCCTGTGGATCGATAAAGTAAGTCATGGTTCCAATGGTTTCACCCGATGGCATAAAGGCAATTTCGATGGAGTTGTCAAAACCTCCTCCAGACATCGCTTCCAAACCCGTTCCATCCGGGCGACAGCGCCAAATACGCGCTGTTTTACCCTTCAAAACTTTGTTTTCCTTGGTGGTTATATTGAATCCACGACGTGCATCAGTGATATACATCCACCCATCAGGCCCGAAGAAAGGTCCACCCAATGTAGCTCCATTGGAATTTAACGTCCAGCCGGTTAAAATCACCTCTCTTTTATCAGAAGTACCGTCTCCATTGGTATCTGTATAGCGCACCAGGTTCGGCGACTCCGTTACATATAAACTTCCCTGATAAAATACCCCCCCTTTTGGGAAAGGAATATCTTTGGCGAAAATCTGATTTTTTTCATACTGCCCATCCCCATCTTCATCCTGTAAAAGACGTATATGGTACGATGGTTCAGCTAGCATTTTTTCAGTTCCCATAATGTTAGGCTCCGTAGACTCAAAAACAAAAAGTCTGCCTTTGCCGTCAAAACTGGCAAACATGGGATAAGAAAGCGCATCTGAATCCACCACACTTTCGATGGTGAAACCATCAGGCACCAAAAGTCCCTTGGTTTCGTGTTGATGCTTATCCGTTAGTCCAAAAGAAAAAACACCTACCAGAGACAATACAGCCGGCCGTATCATCTTCTTGGATATAAAACGATTGCCCTTTACTACGAACTGATTCATTTCATTAAATTTACTTGATACTGAATTAAAAAAGGTTTCGGATTAACTCCCGACAATTATGGGTTTTGAACCAAATTACTATTGATATTCATCTCACGTTCAGGTATATAATACACCACACGAGGTGCATTTGGCTCTACTCTGAAATGGAAATTATCGCTACCATGGAG
>CALGRQ010000114.1 GCA_937880795.1 uncultured Dyadobacter sp.
TAAAATTAGAAAATTTGTCTAATCTTTCACTGGCCTATTTTTGGGGAAGCGTACAAGGGTTGTAAACTTTGAATTAATCAGTATCTAAATGTCGCATTTAACACAAAATTGATGGTTTTTCTTGTTCTATTTTATGGGCTATTTACTATTATTTTACAATTTATAATTATTCTTAATCATTCATTTTTAACAGTTTAGTAAAAATTGCCTATTGGTAAAGTACATTCCGAATAATATTCTGAAAAAGTATACATGTGAGCAATAAATTGCTGGAAGATATCAAAGACGTATATACAACTAGGATACCGAGTGTATCGTCACCAAATAATTTTTTTGAAAATACCCGATTATTTAAAATGTTTTGATAGTCAAATATTGAAATAGTACAATCAAAAATCGCCAATATGGCCCATTTTTAAGGTTTCATAACGGAATATTATCTAAAATATTTTTTCATAAAGTGTTTGTTTATAGAATATTGTAGTACCTTTGTGTCACAATAAAAAAGGATACAAGAAAATACACAACAATAAGGATACCAATGAAAAATGCAAAAAATATTATAGCTGTTGTATGTATGGCTATAACCCTCGTAACTTATACATCTGCAAACGCGAATAACACAACTGCTGACGAAAAGGCGAAAGTTTCAAACACTATAAATACATTGCCAGAGACGTTACCAGTTTTAGACACTCCTGCTCCACAAGCAGAAAAGAAATCAATAGGCACCAACAAACAAAATGCAGAACAGAAGGCAGCTATCGTAGGACTTAAGTTAAAAAGTCAATCTACGAAGTAGGAGAATATAACCTCGAATCTGGGAGGTTTTGGATTGAGAATGAGATTGGTTAAAAAGGGCAGAAATTTTTCTGCCTTTTTTTTTATTGTATGGATTTAAACTCGGCCAAATTGCGCTTTTCGAGGCGCTGGTATATATTCATCAGGATAGCGTAATCATCTTTTACCCAATTTCCGGTAGACTGGCCTCTATACGTTGTGGTGATCAGAAAGTCCTCCAAGATGGCGTGTGCAAGGTATGCCTGCTCACGGGAGTAAAAGGTAGCGATCCATTCCTCCGGGATTGCTTCTTGTGGAACGATACCTATACCACTTTTATAAATTTGCAGTATACCCTTTGAGAATTCCCAGGAAATAAGCTGTTGCCTTCGTTCATCAGCTGCGTGCAATAAGCGGGCACTGTGCAATATGTAATTTCTGAGTCGTGCCAGCACTTCCTTTTTTGTTTCTGCATGGGCAGGTTTTAACCGCCAGACATTGTTGTCTTCATAATACGGATCCGTCCGGAATGCTTCCATGGATTTACCAAAGCCGGCAAGTTGTAAAGAGTCGCCCGCGTGTGTGACCAATTTCATGAGTCGCAAGCCACTTTGATCATAATCTAATTCCGAACAATAACTTCTTGGTGCAGGGTTTCTATTAAATTGTACGGTACCATCCGATTTTGA
Source organism: uncultured Dyadobacter sp. (assembly GCA_937880795.1). Classification (GTDB taxonomy): domain Bacteria; phylum Bacteroidota; class Bacteroidia; order Cytophagales; family Spirosomataceae; genus Dyadobacter. The sequence goes on from CALGRQ010000114.1 coordinate 1,470, forward strand.
ATACATCCATCTCCCTGTTGTAAACACGCCTTGGTTATTGACCTCTGTATAGGTACTATCGGGAAAAAACGAAACCAACGTAGATACGCTGTCCTTTTTGTTCTTCGTTTTAAACTCAAAAGGAGAAATCGTAGTAAAAGATTGGGGACCGGTTAAGTCACATCGCCATGTGCCAATTGGGCTGATTTTTTCAGAATTAACAGGAGTAGAAGGGATTTCTTTTACAGCGCGAGGTGGGTTGATGATGATCCCCCAACGATCCATAAGAACGAACATGAGCAGCAAAAAAAGTTTTAAATAAGCCATTGAAAAGCTAGTTTAACTGATCGTACCAGAACTATACCCCATGATACAGAAGCGTTATATAGTATGAGTTTCTGTCATAAGTATAACGCTTCTATATGCTTAATTTCAATAAGTATTCTACATTTTCAAAGCCGGCTCTTCCAATTTATCAAAAATCCGACCGAAATGATTCGCCAAATGTCCTCTCATACCATTGCGTAGTTGTTCCGAAGTTCCATTTTCAATAATTTCGACTAACTCCTGGTGCGAAACAAAGTTTGCGTTGGCTGGATATTTTCCAAGAATACCACTGGTATGGACATAGTCAAATACGGGCAGAAGCATGCGCTGGAACTTGATCATGGTTTCGTTTTGGGTGATCTCGTAAAGTTTACCATGAAATGCGATTTCATGATCTATCTGGAAAATCATTCGATCCGATATTTTTGGCTCATTCTTGACCAGAGTTTTTAGTTCTACGATATCCTTTTTAGTCACGCGCTCCATAATAAAATCGGCCATACCAATTTCAAGAGATAGTCGCATCTCAAAAATCTCTTTCAAAGTGTTGTCACCCAAAATTTTGGGATTCATACTTTTTTCAAGAATTGATACTAAGTCAGGACTTGTGATTACCGCGCCGCGATGTTTCTTAGATTCTACCAGTCCCATTAAGCGAAGACGTAACATGGCCTCCCTAATTACGGTCCGGCTCACGCCCAACGATTGAGCCAGTTCTAACTCCTTAGGGATGGAATCACCAACCTTATAATTGTTTTGTATAAATAACTCTATGAGATTGCTTTCAACTTTATCCACCAGTGAGCTGGTGTCTATACTCTTTATTCCCTGAATAAGCTGTTCTTCCATTTGTGTGTTGTGAAAGTATTATGTCCGACAAAATTGGTGTTTTTCTAGCGTAATGACAATGAAATTGTCGGTTAAACTTAGGTTCACCTCCCAGTGCACTAAATCGTAAAACGCAATCCTACCGACTTGTATATACGGTTAGTCTATTTTCGAGATGGTAGAAGTTTTATATAAAGACTAAATGACCCCTAGTTTACTACTTACTCTGGGGCCATTCCGTCCCGGAATCGTAAGAAAAAAACCTTGAACCACCCGATATATCGGATAGAAATGATTGCGAAAATTGAAATCAAAGCCTAAGGGTAAATCCTGATTTACCTGCATAATTTATTATAGAGAAATAAACCTACCGCAATATTATTTGTAAAAATGACCCTTTGCGATATTTAAAAGGGGTTTTGGCTGTGTCGGCAAAATATCTTGAAAAAATTTATTTGGTAAAATTCTTGCAATTAATAGAACAAACATAATACCTTTATTATGTCATACATAATACATTTTCTAAACGTTTAATTTTATGAAATTCAGCATTACACAATTAAAGCTTCTGCTTAGTGTTGCCGGAATATGTCTGGTTACCCTGTTGCAGGCCCAACCGGGTCGGACGGTTGCGGGTAAAGTTATTTCCGATGATGACAAGCAGCCGCTACCCAATGTTACGGTTGTAATAAAAGGAAAGAGTATAGCCACAGAAACCTCCGTAGATGGAAATTATTCACTTGCGGTATCACCTTCTGATATTATACAATTTAGAATGGTAGGTTATGTGATGCAAGAAATCGAAGCTGGTGATAAAAAGACCATCAACGTATTTTTGAAACCCGACGTATCGGCACTAGAGGAAGTGGTTGTAACAGGTTATGGATCTAGCAGTCGGACCAAAATCACCTCATCCATTGCAAAGCTGGATGCTAAGGTGCTCGAAACGGGAATGAGAGCAAACCCTGCTCAGGCCTTAGCGGGTACCATTGCAGGGGTTCGTGTAACAACCTCCACCGGCCGCCCTGGATCAGTTCCTTCCATTATTCTACGTGGTGGAACCAACTTTGATGGTAGCGGTAGCCCGCTCATCGTGGTTGATGGACAGGTACGTTCCTCGTTAAGCGACATTAATCCAGAGGACATTGAAAGTATGGAAGTGCTTAAAGATGCTTCTGCCACAGCTATTTACGGTGCAAGAGCGAGCAATGGGGTGGTATTAATTACTTCAAAGAGAGGAAAGGCAGGGTCGTCGTCAATCACTTTTAAGGCCAAAACAGGGATTAACTTCCTGAACCTGCCATACAAGTTTTTGAATGCGGAAGATTATATTAAATGGACTCGTTTGGGTATTGTGGAAGCCGTTAAAAATGGTGTTGCCGCACCTACATTATTGGGTGGGGTAGGACCTCGCGGAACGGGTAACCTATATAAAGACGCGGAGGGAAAGATTTTAGATGGTAATTACGATTCCAGAGCGATATGGAGCACCATGCGTTTGACTGATCAAAATCGCGAACTATTGTCTACCAACGATGGCTGGAAAGTCATGACCGACCCTGTAAAAACCAATGCTGCCGGTGCATACGACCCTAATGGAACCAATGCAGAATTAATCTATAAGGATTTTAACTATGGAGATTATGCGTTCCGTTCACCCGCTATCTCCCAAGATTATAATATAGGGATGACGGGTGGAAACGACAAAGGTTCTTACTACGCCAACCTGGGATACTTTAACGAAAATGGATTATCGCTCAACACATTCTACCGTAGATTAAACTTTACTTTAAATGGTGATTACCAACTAAAGAGCTGGTTGAAATCTGAAAGTAGTTTTGCTTTTGTGAAAGCCAACTGGCGCGATAATACCTTACTAAATGGCGAAGGAAATTACTGGGGACGTATGCTATCCGCACCGCCAACAATGAGAGGAACTAACGCCAACGGGGAATTGATTCTTGGACGCGATGCCAGTGATGGGAACCCTATTTTCAACCTTGACAAATACAAACGTCAAAATCAGTCGGACAAGTTTACCATTGGTCAGACCTTTAAGGTAGATTTCACAAAGGATCTATACCTACGTGTACGCGGTATTTTGATGTACGACGAGTCAGACGCTGAGTCGTTTAACAAAGATTTTAGAATTGGTATCATGAGCTATACCAACCCCAATACTGGCTGGAATCGTGATCGTGCTTCTTCTTCAAGTTTTCAGCGTACTACGCGCCAAACCTACAATGCACTTTTAAATTACAAAAAGAGCTTTTGGGGCTTGAATAACATTGATGCAATGGCTGGTTTTGAGTACTACGATGAGCAAACCAAAGGATTCTCAGCAGGAGGTAAGTTAGCCCCTACGGACGATTTCCAGGATTTAGCACTTACCATCAATGATGCCAACACGAGGAGTATCGATTCATACCATAGCCAAGAGCGTATTATTTCTGCATTTGGTACACTGAATTACGACTATGACGGAAAGTATTTGGCTTCTGTAACGGTAAGAAGAGATGGTTATTCAAGATTGATCGGTGATAATCAGTTTGGAACGTTCCCTGCATTCTCTGCCGGTTGGTTGATGCATAAAGAAAATTTCATGGCAGGAACGGAGAGATGGTTGTCATTTATGAAAGTGAGAGCAAGCTATGGTAAAAACGGAAACATAGGTATTGGCACTAATAACGGTATCGGTGTATACGAACTACAAGGATCATATGGATCGCAAGCTCCCTACAATGGAAGTATTGGTTTCCTGCAAACAGGTATAGCCAACCCTAACCTAAAATGGGAAAAGAGTAACACCGTTGAAGGGGGCGTTGAATTGGGTTTCTTTAACAACCGTCTTAAAACAAATATCGCTGTATACAACCGCCTAACTACGGATAAAATTGCCAGCGTAATGTTGCCAACATCAGCAGGTATTAGCAGTGTACGTACCAACAACGGTAGCATGCGTAACAGAGGGGTAGAATTGGAAGCGTCGTATAAGGCCATTGACAATAAGGATTTCACGGTACAGATCGGAGCCAACGCGGCACGTAATAAAAACTTAGTAGTTAAACTTCCATATAATGGTAATGACAACAACCGCCAGGGAGGACAACGCATTTACGATCCTAAATCTGGACAAGTTATTTGGGCTGGTGGTTTGCAGGAAGGACAGGAATATGGCGAGATTTTTGGATATCAAAGTGCAGGTATTATCAGAAACGCAGAGGATTTAGCGAACTATAACAAAGTAGATATCGCAGCTGGAGAGGTTCAATATGGTGCGTCAGCCGGTAAGCGTGTAGCAAGTAGTAAATTAATTGAAGAAAAGGGTTTAAGCAGAACTACCTATATATCGACGCAGTTGGGTGATATGATGTGGAAAGATCTGGATCAAAACGACACAATCGATACCCGCGATATGGTTTCACTCGGCCGTACTTTACCAAGATGGACAGGTGGTTTCAATGCAAGTATTCGCTGGAAAAATCTCTCACTATTTGCCCGTATGGATTTTGCATTGGGTCACAAACAAATGGATTTCCAACAAATGTGGTCGTTGGGTAGTTTCCAGGGTGAGTTTAACATAACCGAATTGGTGAAAGATACCTGGACCCCAGAAAACCCTAATGCGAAATACCCACGAAATACCTGGGCTGACCAGCTGAATTCTAAGAATTTCGATAGACCTAGTAGCATGTTTTGGGTAAATTCTAATTATCTGGCTTTCCGGGAGGTTTCATTGAGCTACACAGTACCTTCTAAACTTTTGAACAAAGCAAAAATAGCTGGGCTTACGTTTACAGCCACCGGACAGAATTTGGGATATATTACCCATAAACTACTTAGTCTGCCAGAACGTACAGGGTCTCAAAACTCGGCCTATACGATCCCGACTTCATTGATTTTTGGTGCGAACTTCACCTTCTAAACTGATTTTACTAATGAAAAAGATAACATTATATTTATGCATGGCAGCCATGGCTTGGATGCCCGTTGCTTGCCAAAAACCGCTAGAACTTGCACCCATTGACTATTTCGGAGATAGTAACTTCTGGCAGAATGAATCTCAGGTAAATAACTTTATGGTTGGTCTGCACAAACAATTCCGCGACAACCAATTCATGTTCGTCAGATTGGGTGAGTTACGTGGCGGTACTTACAGTACAGTGGATAGACAAACCACCTCTTTGAACGAATTACCCGTTATAGAGCAACGCTTGGAAGAAACGTCCTCAGGTGTAGGAAACTGGGCTGGTTTTTACGGACCTATTTTACAGGTGAATTTATTCATTCAGAAAGTTGAAGGAATAACCTTTTTGACCGAATCAAAAAAGAGCTATTTACTAGGACAGGCCTATGCCATGCGCGCCTATTATTACTTCCATTTGCTACGTACGTATGGAGGGGTACCGTTGGTTTTGGAGGCCGAGGTGTTAAATGGAAAGACAGACGCCGTGCAGTTGCGCAAAGCTCGCGCGACGGAGGAGGAAGTCGTTGCCGCAATCAAGAGCGATGTTAATAAGTCTATTACGCTGTTTGGAACCCAAGCAGGTGTTACCGATAAAAGTCAGTGGTCACCAAAAGCAGCGTATATGTTAAAAGGGGAGGTTTATCTTTGGTCCGCTAAGGTATACAACCAAACGGCAGATTTAACCGAAGCGAAGGAAGCCCTTACAAACGCCGCAGGAAGCTCCTTGCTACCTAATTTTGCCAATGTTTTTGCATATGGTCAAAAGAATAACAGCGAAATCATTTTTGCTATTCGGAATAAAGTAGGTGAGGCCGAAATGAGTAATGTAGCTGCCTATACTTACTCTACGTTTAACTTCAACGGGCTTCATTATAAAGATTCTACCGTTACAGCGGGCGTGGGTAACTTCCTCGTGGATCCTTTGGTACTGGCTGCACCCAACTCCATGCAGGTAATTCAGCGATATGCTTATACGTTTGAGCTTTTTGAATCATTCGATATTGCAGATACACGTAGAAATGCTACCTTTTATGATTATTACAAAGTGAATACAGGAACTGTGCCGTACACAACTGTGATTAAAAACACTGCGCTTGTGAAGTTTTTGGGTACTATTGATGCCAACAAAAGATATTTCTCGGACGACTGGCCCGTATATCGTGAGGCAGATCGTTTGCTGATGTTGGCAGAAGTTACCAATGCGGAAGGAGGAGATCCATCGCCATATATTCAACCAGTTCGAGATCGTGCTTTTGGACCTGGCAAAGATCCTAAACCCTTTGTAAGTAAAGGAAAGGATGCCAATGAACTGGCCATATTTAATGAAAGAACCAAGGAATTTGTCCATGAAGGAAAACGCTGGTATGACCTTCGTCGTATGAAATTCGGAAATGATCCACTGGTTTTCAAGAGCGCCAGTCAACCATACGGAGTTTTGGATAAAGGTACACAGGCATACCGCGTCCTTTGGCCAATCGAAAGCAACATCTGGACCAACGACCCACTGGTAAAACAAACCCCGGGGTATAGTACAGCAAGACCTAATTAATTATCCTATTACCATTTAGACAACATTTAATTTAACCACGATGAATTTACATTTGAAAGGTCTTATTGCTGCACCTTTTACACCCATGCACGCAGACGGAAGCATTAACGTCGACCTTATTCCCAGCTATTATCAATTTTTAAAAACCAATAAAGTTACAGGAGCATTTATATGTGGGTCAACCGGAGAAGGTGTTTCGTTGACAGTCATTGAAAAGAAGCAAGTTGCGGAAGCCTGGGCAGCTTGTGCCAAAGACGATAAGGATTTTACAGTGATGCCGCTCTTAGGTGGAACCTGTATTGCTGATGCCATAGACCTGGCTAAACATGCACAGGAAATCGGAATGGACGCCGTTTCGTTCACCAGCCCTTTCTATTTCAAACCAGCCGATGTAAATATGTTGGCAGCCTGCATCAAAACCATAGCCGATGCGGTTCCGGAGATGCCTTTTTATTACTACCATATTCCCGTTTTGACAGGCGTTGGTTTCCCAATGTTTGAATTGTTGAAGGCCATTGATGGACAAATACCAAATTTTGCGGGTATCAAGTACACCCATGAAGATTTCATGGATTTTCAGACCTGTCTTAATTTCCAAGATGGTAAATATGACATGTTATGGGGTCGGGACGAAAACATGGTTTCGGCATTGGCCGTGGGGGCGAAAGGTTCAGTGGGTAGCACATTTAACTACGCCGCGCCGCTATACCATTCCCTAATGGAAGCATTTGAAAGTGGCAATATTGAATTGGCCGGTAAGCTTCAACAGAAATCGATTGATATGATTCGTCTCTTGGGTAAGTACGGAGGTATATCGGTTGGAAAAGCTTATATGAAGGCCGTAGGTTTAGATTGTGGCACATTCCGTTTACCCGTAAAAAATATGACAGAAACGCAATTTGCGGCCTTTCTTGAAGACGTTGAGGCATTGAATTTTGATTCATTTAAATCAGAGCAATCCATCGTAAATACACCATAATAATGAAGGCGCACATCTCTTTTTTCTGTTTTATACTAAGCTTACATTTTATGTGGTTACCCAATCTTCATGCCCAGGATCAAAAGGCGAATGAGATTATATGGTCTAATTTACCAAGTCTGCCGTCACCGGTCAGCGGAGAGAAACAACTTGGTGTTGCTGGTGCATTCACGGGAGTGCACAATGGCGTACTTATCGTTGCGGGCGGTGCCAACTTTCCCCAAGCAATGCCTTGGCAGGGTGGAAAAAAAATGTATCAGGATGAAATATATGTTTTACAAAAAAAGCAGGATGTATATGAATGGGTGAGCACAACAGGTGCTCACTTAAAAGTGCCAACCGCCTATGGTGCCAGTGTTTCAGTAACGGATGGGGTTGTGTGTTTGGGAGGCGAGAAGGATGGAGGCAAGAGTCGTGAAGTTTTCCTCATGCAATGGAATGAAACCAAAAAATCGGTGATGTTCCAAACTCTGCCGGAGCTGCCGGTAGCTCTTGCCAATGCCGGAGCTACCAGCATTGGTAATGTGGTATATGTAGCAGGTGGAGAGGGAGAAAAGGGCACTTCTGCACAGTTTTTTTCACTGAATCTTTCTGAAAGCCAACCCAAATGGGAAGTTTTACCCAACCTGCCTGTGGCCATGTCCCATTCTGTTGTGGTTGCTCAAAATAATGGGAAACGTTCGCAGGTATATGTAATAGGCGGGCGAAGTGCTACATCCAGCGGTATCAGCGATTTGTATAGTAACAATTTCTGTTATGACCCGCAGACCAAGAAATGGCACAAAAAGTCGGATGTTAGTGACGGAAAAGCCATCACAACCTGGTCTGCTGGCACAGGACTCGCTACGGGTGCATCCTATATCCTGATGATGGGCGGTGACAAAGGCAATGTCTTCCATCAAATTGAAACCTATAATGCCCAAATTGCCAAGGCGCAAACTGAGGAAGAAAAGCAAAAGCTTCAGGCCGAAAAAGTAGTTCTGCTTTCCAACCATGAAGGGTTTAGCAGAGATATTTATTTGTACAATACCATCACAGACGTGTGGGCGAAGGTTGGCGATTTACCATCCTATGCACAGGTAACAACTACGGCGGTGAAATGGGGGAGTGATATCATTATTCCGAGCGGCGAAATAAAACCAGGCACGAGAACGGATGCCATCATCAAAGGTTCTATACAGAACAAGCCATTCTTTTCCTGGATTGACTCCGCTGTTTTAGGTATTTGCTTTCTATTAATGACGGCTGGCCGTTTTATTTTCACTGGGCAGACAAACAACACCAACGATTATTTCAAAGGTGGTGAGAAAATACCGCAATGGGCGGCCGGTATTAGTATTTTCGGTGCAAAATTAAGTGCGATTACCTTCATGGGAATTCCTGCTAAAACCTATGGGTCAGACTGGACATACTTTTTCCTGCTCATGACGATCATCATGGTTATGCCCTTAGTAGCACGGTACTTTATCCCGTTTTATCGCAGGCTGAACGTAACTTCTGCCTATGAGTACTTGGGTAAACGGTTTAACTACGGTTCCCGACTGATGGCTTCGTCGCTTTATGTTCTGTTACAGGTTGGACGTATGGGCATTGTTGTATTGTTGCCCAGTATCGCTCTCACGCTGGTGACGGGTATTGATATTAATGTTTGCATCATCATGATTGGTGCCATCAGTATCTTCTTCACTGTAAAAGGTGGTATTGAGGCAGTTATTTGGGTAGAGGTGATTCAAGTTTTAATACTGGCTGCCGGGGCGTTGTTTTGTCTGTTTTATCTTCCTTTCCATATTCAAAATTGGAATATGGGCATGCAGTCGCTAGACCAGGGCAACAAGCTTAAGATGTTCGATTTTACTTTTGATTTTACAGAACCTACTTTCTGGGTAGTAATCATTGGTGGAATGGCCATTAACTTGCTTACCTATGGCACAGACCAGACAACGGTACAGCGGTACCTAACGACGAAGTCTGAGGCGGAGTCGGTGAGAAGTTTGAAACTAGGCGCCTGGTTAACCTTACCGTCAACACTGGTGTTTTTCTCGATCGGGACGCTTTTGTTCCTGTTTTTCCGTGAACAACCTCAGCAAGTTAATATGGCGCTCAATGATCAAGATAATATTTTTCCATGGTATCTCGTATGCCGTCTTCTGCTTG
>CALGRQ010000115.1 GCA_937880795.1 uncultured Dyadobacter sp.
CTACAAGCAATCTATCGGTTAACTTTTTACCATTGACTTTTAATTCAAATCTGATTGGTTTCTCCCGCATGTTCAGCGATGAGATAATCACCCGTTTTGGAAATCGATTGCTTGACAAACAGTTCACCTATGAACCCTGCCAAAAACAATTGAGACCCCACCGTAATCGCTACAAGCGCCAAAAAAAACAGTGGGTTTTCTGTTACATTTCTATACGGCTCGTGCGATATATAAATTTTATAAATTTTGGTAAACATCAGCCAAACTGCTAAAATACTTCCTAAAAAGAACATTAGCGTACCCAAGCTACCAAAAAAGTGCATAGGCCGACGACCGAATTTGTTGACAAAAGCGATCGAAAGTAAATCCAAAAATCCGAAAATGAACCTTTCGAGTCCAAATTTCGTGTGACCATATTTTCTAGCCTGATGTTGAACTACCTTTTCTCCGATCTTGCCAAACCCATTCCATTTCGCAATGACAGGAATGTAACGATGCATTTCACCATATATGGTAATATTCTGCACCACTTCTTTCCGATATGCTTTTAAACCGCAATTAAAATCGTGCAACTTCACCCCCGAAATACCTCTCGTGGCAGCATTGAACAACTTGGTTGGTATCGTCTTCGTAATGGGATCGTATCTTTTTTTCTTCCATCCCGAAACCAAATCATACTTCTCAACGGCGATCATTCGGTATAGGTCGGGAATTTCGTCCGGACTATCCTGTAAATCCGCATCCATCGTAATCACCACCTGACCTCTCACAGCTTGAAAGCCTGTTTGAAGCGCCGCAGTTTTACCATAGTTGCGCACAAACTTAATGCCTCTAATGCACTGATTTTTTTTAGACAGTTCCGAAATTACTTTCCAAGATTGATCCTTACTTCCGTCATCTATAAAGAAAATTTTAAAGTCTGTGGGATTGTGTTTTCTAACGAATTTTTCCTTTTCGGAAAAATTACGGTTTGTACTTTCTTTAAACGGATTAAACTGTGCAAACACATTTCCTGTTAAAAGAACAAGTAGAAGAAAAATTAGTTTGTTGTAAAATTTCATAAAAAAAATGATTCTCTTTCATCACGCGTTCAATCCACGCACTAAGCTCCGGCAATGACTCTTCTTCGTTGAATAGCGGTATTACTACGGAAATCTGAATATCAGAGTCAATCATGAATATATTACAACGGGAAAATTTCCAACTTACTTTTAGAACGCAAAGTTCGCATTTTTCCTGATCAAAATATCATATAAAAGTGTTTCATTAACGCTTTAAATTCAGGATCATAGGTTTGCGTATCCGCTTCATATATATCCAAAAGCCTTTCATACAACTGGTTATCAGTCAAGTATGACCTACCAAAGGTCATTAGGGTACGAAATGGTTTTTTTTGTTTATTATGCCGCAAAGTCAATTTCCGGCACATAGACCAACCCAATACGGTTGCCTTATTCCCGAATACCACAGCTTCTTCGGTAGGAAGTAGTATATGAAAATGCCCATCCGCAACCAGAAGTCTGTCTATAGATGCCAGCAATGCATCAAAAGTAAGCGTTGTGGCATGATGCGCCTGATTTTTAAGGCCGTTTGGCGAAAGTAAATCTGACTGAAAAAAGGGCGGATTGGTAATGATACTATTGTATTGATAATCCGGTTTAAAATCCTGGATCGCTGTATGAAAAACCCGAATTCGATCAGAAAATGGGCTTTTCGCTATATTCTCAACCGCCTGACTATATGCGCCATGATCCAATTCTACGGCATCAATAGTTGCATGCTGAAAACGCTGAGCGGCCATGAGTGACAACAAACCGGTACCTGCTCCAATGTCGAGTATACGGCCGTGTTCTGCCAACGAGGCCCAGGCACCCAAAACGCATGCATCTGTACACACCTTCATGGCACATAAATCCTGATGCACTGTAAACTGCTTAAACTGGAAATAAGAATTTTTAGCCATATCCCTACTTCCTGCCAAAATCAGCAGGGTTTTCTCCCCAATATTCAGTTTCCCACTTCAAAATTTGATTGGGGTATTTATTGGCAGCAAGCCACCGCTCGGCACGTTGCAACATTTCAAAAACAGGCTTGTTTCGGGGTGTCAAGGCCAATTTTGTGTTGGCATGTTTCTTCTTGATCCAGCTAATTGCCGTTCTTGAATCACTATATATAGGCAATGCACTTTCATTTTTTTGCAGGAATGCCAATCCATGTACAATAGCCAGAAACTCGCCTATATTGTTGGTAGCATCCTTAAAAGGTCCTTGTAAAAAGATTTTTTTTCCCGTTTCTAAATATACACCCTGGTATTCCATATCGCCGGTAGCTGTGTTCCAGGCTGCATCCACCGCTATCGCATTTGTGAGCGGTTTGCCTATATTCGCTGGTGCCACCTTTGTAATTTTAGAGGTGTCCTTTTGACCTGCTTTGGCCACAAACTCCCAATAGTTTCGTTGGATCGCTGCTTCTGCCTCCGCCAACGATTCAAACGATTTATACCGGGCATCTTCAAATCCTTTTATCTGAGCCTCACATTCTTTCCAATCGGTAAACACGCCCGTTTGCCTACCCTGCCACACTACATAAAATTTTGTCTTTTTTGCCATAATTAAGCTTCTTCTTCCCAAACCTGGCAAAGATTCACGATAACTTCCACTGCCTTTTCCATATCCTGAACCGAAACCCACTCCAATCGTGAGTGAAAAGCATGTTCACCCGCAAAAATATTTGGACAGGGTAATCCCATAAACGATAGTCGTGATCCATCCGTCCCGCCCCGAATACTGCGTGGAACCGCATCCAAACCACTGCGTTTCATTGCTTCTACTGCGTTAGCAATCACCTGTGGATGTTGGTCCAGTACTTTTTTCATGTTCCGGTATTGCTCTTTTACCTGCATGGTGGCTGATGAATTTGGATATGCTTTCAACACATCGTTCATGATACCTTTTAGAACATCCTCATGCTGTTTAAGTCCTTCATCCGTAAAATCTCTGATGATAAACTCTAAAACCGCCTGTTCCTGTATCCCTTCCATATGCACCGGATGGATAAAACCCTGCTTGTTTTGTGTCGTTTCTGGTGAAAGACTATCCTTTGGTAAAGCAGCCAATATATCTCCGGCAATTTTAAGTGCATTCTCTAATTTACCAAAAGCATATCCCGGATGTGTACTCACTCCCGTTATCGTTATTTTCACTCCGTCCGCCGAAAACGTTTCATCTTCCAAGGTACCCACAGCTTCACCATCTACGGTATAACCATACTGGGCCCCCAACTTCTTCAAATCAACCTGTTCCGTTCCTCTTCCAACTTCCTCATCGGGTGTAAATAGGATCCTAATCGCCCCATGTTTCACTTCCGGATGGCTCATTAAATATTCAGCAGCAGCCATAATTTCGGCTACGCCCGCCTTGTTATCTGCTCCCAATAAGGTTGTTCCACTGGCCGTTACGATATCATTTCCGATCTGATTGTCGAGGTCATTCAACTCCCCTATCCTTAAAACCTGTGTCGTATCATCCGGCAAAACGATATCCGTTCCATCCCAATTTTTATGCACAATAGGCTTCACAGAAGCACCGGTTACATCGGGTGATGTATCGACATGCGAGCAAAAACATATAACCGGAATGTTCTCCTTATTCGAATTGGATGGGATCGTTGCATACACATAGCCATGCTCATCCAAATGTCCGTCGGCCACCCCCAATTGTTGTAATTCTACAACCAGCAGATTGCTTAAATCACGCTGTTTGGCTGTGCTCGGAAAGCTCTCCGATTGGGGGTCAGACTGCGTATCAATTTGCACATAGCGAAGGAAACGATCGAGTACCGAAGTCATTAATCAATTGTTGAAGTAGTTAGCAATATACTTTAGTGAAATGTAGAAATGAGACATAAAAGCGATTCTGATTCGATCCTTCTCACATTCCACTTCAACATTTCACGTCTTATCAGTTGGCAGAATTACCCGATAATACCAGACAGATCGGCTGGCGAGTAATTGATATTTTTCAAAGTTTTGTCATCCGCAGTACGATACACCAGATATTTGCCACCATCTTCTTTGTAATAGCATTCGGTTCCCTTAGCATTGTAATGCGCCACAGTAGCTTCTGCTTCCTCAATGGTTTTACACGCTTTGGACATATTGGAACGCTGTACTTCATCGAACAACTCACGAAACTTATCGCCCAAGCCGAACTCCAACACGGCGCCCGACAATACGTATTGCAAGTCACACAAAGCATCCGCAATTTCAACAATATCTTTTTCCAATATCGCCACTTCCAATTCTTTCAACTCCTCTGCCAACAGGGCTACACGCAATCTGCTTCTGTCCTCCGAAGGAATGGTAGGCGTTTCCAGAATTGGGTGTTTGAATGTACGGTGAAATTCCGCGACCTGATTTAGGCTGTCTAGTTGTTGCATGATATATAAATTATTGTCTGATTACTTTTTACGATTTTAAAAATTCCGGCTCAATCAAAGTTATGATATAAGCTTATTATCAAATGGTTATACTATATTCCAAGATTGGTTTTGAATAGCTTCACGGCTATGGCCAGCAAAATCACACCAAATACCTTCCGGAGGATTTCAATGCCGCCGGGGCCCAGTTTAACTTCCAGCCAGTTGGATGATTTCAAAACGAGGTATACGAAAATCAAATTGATAAAAACACCTACCAATATATTGTTGATTTCGTATGCAGAACGTAATGCCAGCAGGGTTGTCATGGTACCGGCACCGGCTATAATGGGGAAAGCAATGGGTACAATGGAAGCTGCACCACTCTCGATGCTGCCGTGCTTGAATATATCACGCCCAAGTATCATCTCTAAGCCTAGCAAAAATAAAATAATGGCCCCTGCGATGGCAAAAGATGCGACATCCACCCCAAAAAGTTTAAGTAGCTTTTCTCCTAAAAAGAGAAATAGAATCATGATAAACCCCGCTACAAACGTTGCTTTTTCGGATTCGATGGTACCAAGTTTTCGTCGAAAATCGACAATAACGGGTATAGAACCCAGCACGTCAATAACGGAGAAAAGTATGAGGGAGACGGATACGATTTCTTTTAAATCAAACATGTCGATGCCATTTTGGTCGCAAAGTTGATCAAAAGGTGTTGCTTCCACAACGTTTTTCCCGACTCCAACAGAAATAAAAACAACTTAACCGTTGTTGTTGGGCAGGAAATTCAAAAAGGTATTAAACTGCTTTTTATATTTCTCCTCGTCGATTTTGTAAAAATACGCTCCCTTTTTTGAATACCCCTTTTGTTTCTCATCCAGCTTGATCAACAGATTTGTCGAGAGTAATTTCCGGCTAAAATTCCGTTTATCCAGTTCGGTTCCAAAAATAGCCTCATACAGCTTCTGCAATTGAGGAATGGTAAATTTCTCGGGCAATAACTCAAACCCGATAGGATGCTGCGATGCTTTGTATCTCAAATGTTGAATGGCCATTTCTACCATAGCCCCGTGGTCAAACAGCAACTTTGGTAAATCTTGCATAGCGAACCATTGCGTCTCATAGCTTTTAGAAATCTTGTGGTAATAGTCTTCCACATTAATCAAAGCAAAGTACGCCACAGACACAGTACGTTCCACGGGATCGCGCATGGGGCTTCCAAAAGTATACAATTGTTCCAGATATATATCCGTCAAACTGGTCAGTTCAAACAAAATGCGGTTGGATGCGTCTTCAAGACTTTCACTGGGTTGAACCCACCCTCCCATCAACGACCAGGTGTGTTGTTCTTCTTCAATCCCTCTTTTTACGAGCAACAACTTTAATTGTTCTCCGTCAAATCCAAAAATAATGGAGTCGAGAGCCACCAGGCATTTGGTCTGATTTTCGTATTGTTTTAATATATCTAATCGCACGTATTTATCTTGAAGGATGGGTTAGTAAAATGGGAAAATCTTAAATTTTGAATCTTCATTAAAAACCAATATTTGTTTTGAACTACTCTAACTATAAATGAGAAATTGAAAACAAAAAATTGCGCAGTAAGGATATGTCACTCAAACTTATAGCCGGAAAGTTCGCGATTCGAAAACTTGAATCTTTCCAAGCCCCATATCCGTTACCGAGTTGTATACCGGCCTGTCGGGCCATGGCTTTCACTTTTGTTATTTTTTCCCGATCGGCATGCACCGCTACCACGGTAGCTGAACGAACAGCTTCGTTTTCCACCAACAATTCATACCCATGCTCCGGCAAGAAGCTATACCACTCCCTGGATCGAGAAAGAATTTCAGCAGACATTTCATGCATGGGCACCACCTGCTCTGCTATTCTCCCCAATAAGTATATCCCCAATGCATTGGGGGTATAGGGTGTTTGAAACTTCAAAAAGTTTTCACGGGTAAACAATAAACTATTGTAAAAATGACGGTCGCCTACCTGCTCTGCCCGGGCCACGGCCTGCGGCGAAACAACCATCACAGCCAAACCGGCCGGCAAACCAAAGCATTTTTGTACGGAAGCATACCATACATCTGCGTCCTGCCAGGGCAACAACACCCCCGCCATAGAAGACGTGGCGTCTACCGCAATGATCTGATTCGTACGCTGCCGCAAGTCCGACAAGAAACTATTCGGTAACGCAGTCCCATTAGAAGTTTCATTATGGGTTACACAAATGACATCATGCCCCAGGTCTATATTCAAAGCTGCCATATCCGGCACCTCGTTTATACCGAATTCAAGCCCGGCGGCACCTTTGCGTATCTTATCGGTATATTCCATCCACTTGGCACCAAAGGCTCCGTTATAGATGTGAAAGCTGGAAGTATTAATGAGCGACTGTGCTATAATTTCCCAACATTCTGTGGCGGATGAAACAAAATAGACTTCGTAAGCATCCGGAATTTCCAAACTTCTTTTCACCGAACCAATCGTATTTTGCAACATCTCCATAAAGACATCGCTCCGGTGATTTACACTGAGAATGCCACTTTTATAAGCCTCGCTCAAATATTGCTCAACCTGTGGATATACTTTGGAAGGACCCGGATAAAACGATATCATCTGATATGAATATGGTATTTAGCGTACGAATTAACGTGTGAAAAGTAAGCACTAAAATATAAAATGCGGCATATGAAATCAAAAAAGTGAGATATAAGAAGGTTTTTCTTACATCTCACTTTTTTGAATCTTCTACATGATATGCACTAAGGTTCTCTCATAGAAACCTATGAATTTTAGATAAAACCTTCGCGCTTCATTGCGTTTTCAAGCTGAGCCCCAAGCTTGTCTGTTGCTTTCAGCAATGGCAAGCGTACGTCCGAGCTACATATACCTTTAATTTCAAGACATTTTTTAATTCCTACCGGATTTGACTCTATATACAGCAGTGTATCAAATTCCAGGAATGCCAACTGCAACTTCGCTGCCTCAGGGAAACGACCTTCCAATGCATGCCAGGTTAAGTCTGTAAATTCCTTTGGAAAAGCATTGGCTATCACAGAAATTACACCATGCCAACCCACGCTAATCATGGTTGTAACCAGGTTATCATCGCCAGAAAGCAATAAAAAGTCATTAGGTACGCGGGCCGCAAGTTCCATGCTTTGTTCAATACTGCCACCTGCATCTTTAATCCCAATGATATTTGGATGAGCCGATAAAGCGACAATCGTATCCGCTTTCATATTGATGACCGTTCTGCCCGGCACATTGTATAGTAATACAGGTACCGGCGAAGCATCAGCAATCGCCGTGAAATGAGCGATGATACCATCCTGTGTAGGTTTGTTATAGTATGGACAAACCGACAGTATTGCATCTACACCGGTAAAGTCGGTATCGCGAATCGTTTCAAGTACCGACCGTGTATCATTACCGCCAATACCATAAACGATTGGCAAAGATTTGCTGTTATTTTTGATCGTGAATGCCAGAATATCCTTCTTTTCCTTGGCAGAAACTGTTGGGGATTCACCGGTTGTGCCTTGCACAACAAGATAATCTACATCTCCCTCCGTAACAAGGTCTATCAGTTTTTTAAGACCAGGGTAATCAATTTCGTTCTTTTCATCAAAAGGCGTAATCAGCGCAGCTCCCACCCCTTTGAAACGTGAGTCCAATGGCATTATATTCTTATATTATTGGTTGATTTCAAAGTGCAAATGTAAGGAAGTAATCCGTAATATGTATTTTAAATTGGGGTAGTTTGGTTTTGGACGAAATATTTTGCGGGAAGCGTGATTTGGGAAGGTTTCAGATCAATTTTGATTTAATACCGATAAGGTCGAAATGCAGCGAGCGTATACATCTTGACCCTGTGTAACGATCTTCCATGGATAACCCGTTTAATGATATAAATTTTACTTTGGGTTGCTGGTGATTGAATTCCCAACCATGGCCTGTGTCGTCACAGGACAAAATACTTTCTCAAAACTCCTAAGATATACACCAAAAGAGCTATGAGGTAACCCTTGAAATTATTTCAGTACAAATATCAATAATCACTTATATATAAGGATATACACAAAGAAAGCAAATACCGAAACTCTCGGATGAATTATGGCGAAGCATATTTTTGGACTGATACCATAAAAGTTTGGAAGCACTTACTTAAAAAGGACAAGTACAAAGAATTAATCTTATCCAGCTGGAAGGAGCTAATTAGACGACAACAAGTCATTATTTATGCCTTCGTTATTATGCCAAATCACCTTCATGTAATTTGGGAGATGAAGGAACCAAATGGCAAAGAAATGGCACATGCCAGTTTCAATAAGTTTACCAGCCACATGATATTAAAGGATTTACGGATTAATCATCCTAACATCCTTTACTATTTCCAGGTCGAAGAAACAGAACGGAGCTACCGCTTTTGGCAACGAGACCCGCTTGCAGTACTGATGGATTCAAAAGTAAAAATGGAACAAAAAATCAGCCGGGTGGGGTCCGCTATCTTCATAACAATCCTGTGCAAGAGCGATGAAACTTGGCCTCCTGTCCCGAGGATTATCGTTGGTCATCCGCAGAATTTTAAAAATCTGGCAAAGATGAATTTGAGATTTTAACACATTACCATGAACGATTTTAATGTTAAAAAATACCCTGTGAAGACACAGCCCACGGTTGAGGAAATATTTTCTTACAGATTCTTGATAAACACTATGAAAAATACCACAATCATGGTTTTTTTAACACAGTCATAACTATACCTGTTTCATGATCTCCTGGATTAAAACTTTTTCTTGGAGATATTTCATCCCGGAAATACCAGTCTGTATTATTATTCTCTAAATCCATGTCCAAGTATATAGACATATTACTTTTAAATTGTCTTCTAATTATAAACGCCCCATCACTTTTGGTATATATTGTTGTGTCACCAAATTCATCGTTTCCATTTAGCAAGCTCTGATAAGAAAAACTAACTAAGACAGGAAAAGAATCCACAGGTACACCTGAGTCAGTCAAAACTAAACCACCGATCACCGTATCGATAGGAACTATATCATTTTTAGTTTTACATCCCAACACTAAAGCTGACCAAATTAAGACTATCAAGAATGATACTTTCATAATTTTAATGTTTAATGACTAGTTTTTTCGTGATGTATTCGGATGCTGATTTAACTACTATAGTATAAATTCCATCAGGGATATTCTTTGAATTAATATTTATCTGTCTCCGTTGTGCGTAGTGTTCTTTAAACACTGGGCACTCAAAATATGGGACCGTTTGCAACGGTCTTTAAATACGAATCGAACCCCGTTATTCGCAATTCAAAAAACACGCAATAACAAAGCTATACCCAACAGCAAGCTCCTCCGGAGCCATACTGTACTTTTTTATTCAATTTTTATACAAACAGACGGCTCTGACAGAGCCAAAACTTTAACTGACTAAACCTGAAATAACTCTTTGTAATGTGTTGACTTGGTTAAATGCTAGGTATGCGGAATATCTTAAATGCGAAGCATGTACACTCCGCATTCATTAAGATATTACCCTATTATGGATGATAACGTAAAGAATCAGGAAAGCTCCGGTTCGGAAAATCTTACGTAACCTGTAAAGGCCATACGTTTCCCCATTTCGCCATAAGCCGCATTTTCTTGCGGTGCCCAAGTGCCCAGTCCATCTACATAGCGATTGAACATACAAAATGCTGCGGCAATGAGTACGGTATCATGTATTTCCCGATCCGTCGCTCCGTGGGTACGCGCATTTGCAATATCTTCTTCTTTTACCTCCTTGCCAAGAATTTGCACTTTTGCGGCTATACGAAGTAAACTCCTTAGTTTTTCAGAGATTTCAATCTGCTGAAATCCATTTTTAATGTCATCGATCAGCGTAAGATCACATTCCAAATGCGCCATAGCCGCCGCCGCGTGTGAGGTATGGCAAAAATGACATTGATTGAGATGCGAAACATAGGCTGTAATTAATTCACGCTCACCGCTACT
>CALGRQ010000116.1 GCA_937880795.1 uncultured Dyadobacter sp.
CGAATCATCAGTATTTTTGTATTAAGCCTCCTCGTTCATCCGCTATGGGCACAATTTAAGTTAGATCTGGAAGCAGGTGGTGTTTTAGGAACCAATTATAATGACATTCGTATACCCAACGTAGGTGGAACTATGGTTGATGTTAGCGATGAATTGAAAGTAGCCGCAAAGGCATTTTATCGCATTCGTGCAGGATACACCTTTCGAAATCGCCACAATGTTTCGGTGCTGTATGCCCCTCTTACGGTAAAGTACACAGGTAACTTAGCGCAAAATGTAAACTTCAATAATACCCTCTACACAACTTCCGATGAGGTTAGGGTAGATTATAAATTCAACTCATATAGAATTACTTATCGCTATGATTTCATTGCAAATAATCGATGGCAAATAGGTGCAGGACTAACTGGAAAAATCAGGGACGCAGACATCAGATTCAGAAGTAACCCCAAGGATAATCATTATAGCAACGTAGGATTTGTGCCGCTGGTAAATTTTTATGTTGGATATAAGCCAAACGAGCGGTGGACTGCCATATTGGAAGGTGATGCACTGGCTTCCAAATACGGAAGAGCCGAAGATATTTTTATCGGAGTTTCCCATCATTTCACTCCGTCCATCGGCTTAAAGCTAGGTTATCGAGTTGTAGAGGGTGGAGCGGATAACGATAAGATATACAACTTCACCTGGATCAATTACGCATCTGCCGGGTTATTGATTACTTTATAGATATCAAACAATTACGTATTTTAAAAAAAATCAATCAATACAAATTTATTCTATAACCACAAGTCCTACCAGGTAATGCAATTATCTCGTAGGGCTTCTCTATACACTTACATCCTAACCTGCTGCATTTAACAACTATTATTTATGAAAACTCAGCAATCGTAATCCGCTTACCCATTAAGATAGCCTTCCTTAGCCAGTCTATTTATCACGCGACAACGTTACTTTTAAGAAATCTATGTTATTTTTGGCTATTGGAACTTTGTAAAGTATACACCTGCCATTTATGGAGGCGCAAGTATTTACAGGGACAACACGATAAATCATCACATATACCCCTTATTAACAGTAAATGGCCTCAGGATTTTTTGCAATTTTAGATGACATAGCCTTTTTAATGGACGATGTTGCTGCGGCAACCAAAATGGCAACCTCCAAAACAGCGGGGATTTTAGGTGACGACCTCGCCGTGAATGCCGAAAAAGCAACTGGATTTCTATCTGAAAGGGAAATACCAGTGCTATGGGCCATTACGAAAGGATCGCTGATCAATAAAATCATTATAGTTCCTGTTGCGCTACTATTGAACGCCCTTTTGCCCGCAGCTATTACGTTTATCCTCATTTTAGGGGGACTGTATTTAGCCTACGAAGGTGTGGAGAAAATCGTTGAATATCTTTTTCACAGAAACCAGAATGAGCACGTGGCTTCCAAGCCCGCCGATGCCAATACCTCTATTTCTGAAAAGGATAAGATAAAATCGGCAGTGACAACGGATTTTATATTATCGGTGGAAATCGTAATTATAGCATTAGGAAGTGTAGCGACCGAAACCCTACCTGTGCAAATACTTACCGTTTCGGTCGTGGCCTTGCTAGCCACGGTAGGCGTTTATGGAATTGTGGCACTCATTGTTAGAATGGATGACGCAGGTTACAAACTCATTAAAAAATCGAATAACAAGGGCTTTTTCACAAGTCTAGGAAATGGGTTGGTTAAGGGGCTTCCTATCATCATTAAAATGCTAAGTATAGTAGGAACCATTGCACTCGTGCTGGTTTCTGGCGGTATTTTTGCACATAACATTGATTTCTTCCATCACCTGCTACCCAATGTTCCAGCCACTGTGAAGGAATTCGGTATAGGTCTTGTGATGGGTCTCATTGTTGTGCTGGTCATCACGGGATATAAAAAAGTGGTGGCACTGGCCAAATAGACTAATTTTTACATACAACTTTCCAAAGCAGACCTGAACTTAAACCAGGTCTGCTCTTTTTTTGCCCCTTTGAAACACTTTTCGGATAAATACCTATCCCTGAAAACCGCTATTTTTTTCATCTCAAAAAATGGCTGATTTCTGGGATGGTAACTTATTGTCAGACTGCCCAATTTTGCATCGTTCCTGTTTCACAGTACATACACCTTTAATCCTACGTAATATGAAAACACGATTCATCTATGCAACCATTTTAGGGCTTCTTTGTCAACTAGGGGCATATGCTCAAAGTTCCTCCATTTTTGTGGGAGGATCGGGCGGAGGGAATCTTTCCCAATATAGCTATACCGCCGACTATGCCAATTTATGGACCTCCTCCAAACCCAAACCGGGGCTGAATGGAGGGGTTGTTTTCGGTGTTGAATTTGGTTCCATGGCGGTGGTTAGCGGCGTTAATTTTATACAGAAAGGCACCAAATCTGAAACGGATAATTACCAGTTAGAAAACGGTTCTATTGGGTACGTAAAGGGACGCGAGAATACCAATTTTAT
Source organism: uncultured Dyadobacter sp. (assembly GCA_937880795.1). GTDB lineage: Bacteria > Bacteroidota > Bacteroidia > Cytophagales > Spirosomataceae > Dyadobacter. Next base: position 2,498 of record CALGRQ010000116.1, read on the forward strand.
TCAAATTCCGATGCTTTTCCGATATCGGTTTCTCAGCGAAAAGTTTGGTTTGACCGCCTCTGCCGGACCATCATTTAACATTGGGTTGTCGGGCAATACCAAGATGGAACTAGAAGTGGCAAACGTTGGATCCCGAAGTGAGTCCGGAACCGTGCGCTACGGAACGGGCATCAATGATACATACAAGCGTTTTCAACCAGGCTTTATGCTGGGCCCCGGAATGCTTATGAAGGTCGGAGAAGCAGGTAAACTGGGGGTAAATATATACTGGGATCTGGGCTTTAATGCCATCAATAGCAGAAGTACCTCGGCCAATGGAATTAATGGTAAAATCTCGAATGTGTCTACCATCCTTAGTGTGAGTTATACGCATCACTTCAATTTTGGGGATAAATATTAGTCATCATCACCATGCTGATCTGCAACAATTGTGGTACGACCAACCGCGACGACGCCCTGGTATGCGTCAACTGTCGCATGCAAAATGGATTTACCAAACGACCACAGCAAAATCAAACTGAAACCATAATGTGTGTCAATTGTGGAAATCATTTTGTATCAGACCTTTCACGTTGCCCTACTTGTCGGTTTCCTATAACCAAAAAAGCGCAATCGAAAGCACCGGACACATCCAATCTTCAACAGCTTCGTAAGCTCAATGCAGGATGACCGAACCCATCATGCTAATCCATCTTAACCATGGCAAGAAATCGAGAACCTCAAATATTTAATATATCATTTCTGGACGTCATATGTGGAGCTTTGGGAGCTGTTATATTTCTCTTCATAGCCGTTCCCAAAGGAGGATCCTCTCCTTCTTCTAAATCTCAAATTGCAATGTCCTATGACACACTTCATCAACAATTTTTTGCAACCATTCATGACAGTTTGAAACAAAAACGACCCGGTGATACCCTCCTCGTCATTCTAGCCAACTATCAGGAATTACCAAGTGTGAAGGATTGTCCTGCCTGTCCCGAATGCCCAGAACCCAATGCAGTGTCCGTTAAAAACACCCCGACCACACCGGCAGTCTCTGAAAAAAGTCAGGTATCCATTCGGGATACCGTCAAAGCTTATAGTGCGTCGCCGCCGTCTGACAACCTGAAAAGCAGTAAATATTTGGGCGACCCACCCTCTGTTCCTTGTAAGGTTTCTTTTGAAATCCAATGGGCCGATTTGGGAGACAATATTGATTTATTCGTCTGTAAAGGCACTAAATGCGCTTCTGGCGGAGCACGTGAAATTCGGGATATTGGCCAATGGGATAGCGGCAAAGCGAAAACCAAATTCTTTGGAAGTGATTTGAGGACCACTCAGGAAGCCGTACGTCAGTTTGGGAAAATTATTCCAGGTGAGTACAAGCTCTATGCTCGGTTTAAGGAAAGCACTAAAAACAACACGGCGGTTACGATACGGGGGCTAATTTACTCCAAAAATGACGCTGGAGATGAAAAAGGGCAACCTTTCTCGGCAACGCTACAACTAAATGCGGAACGCATATTACTGGGTACCGTTACAATGCCCGAAAATGGTGCGTTTACATGGGCTAAAAACTAGACAAAGAAACTTATTAAACTCATTCACACATGATTACCAGCAAAAGATTGTATCATTTGGCGATAAGCCTGGTGGCAGCTGTCATGATTTGGTTTGCATTGATCTTACTCGCATCAATCACCACCGGGCCCGGTTTGAAACGCTTTTTTGAAGCCTTTGGCGGCTCCTTTGGCGGTTTTGTTCACGCAATCATATACACCGCGTTTATCTTCGGCTTATTGGAAGTGCTCGACTACCAGAAATTTATTAGGAAACAAAACGAAGGATTTAACCTGAATCTCTTACCAGTTCAGGACCAATTGATACTTTCCCCGGAGGAGGTTGCTAAAATAAAACTCAATGTCATTGATCTTGAAAAACGGGGTTTATCTTTTCTTCTGAGCGATTTTATCAAACGCGCATGTACCCAGTACCGTAATAATCAGTCCATAGGCGAAACACTGCAAGTCGTTAATGTTCAGATAGACAACAGCAAAGCCGAATTGGAAGGTAGACTCGAAATAGCGCGTTTTTTGATCAACGCCATTGCCTCACTTGGTTTTATAGGAACCATTCTACACCTCGCAGCGGCCATTGGTCTCTTTCATCTTGCAAAAACCGAGGAAGGTATGCCCATCATCACGCAAAGTTTGAACGTTTCGTTTGACACCACCTTTATAGCCCTGTTTCTTGGTCTTATTCTAAGCTATTTTTACCATCGGTACCTGGAAGATCTGGACACATTTTATTCACGAATGAAATCACACATCATCGATGATCTCATCAGCCGGATATATAAACCACAATAACGAAGATTTCTCGGGCACCTAAATCCCGTTGGAATGTTGCTCTATAGATGCTGCAACCACCGAACCGTAAAAAATATTGAGCATCCTAATTTGTTAAAGAATTCAACTGGTTACATTTAAGAATTCTTGATCGCTATACGAAATCAGTCTTTAACGGGTTATTTTATGATCTATGTAGCAATGATGTAGATAATCAAAATGAAATATACGTGTAATCGGCTCCTGAGGGGTAGTATTGCTATCCTTACCTATATGTTATACATCGCGCAACCGGGTTTTTCTCAAAGCCCGGTTGCCGGTATTAGTTATGTGGATAGTTTGAAAAAGGTTGTTACCACGCTACCCGCGGATACCTCACGCATAAACGCCTTGTTTCTACTTTCTGACCATTATAGCGACCAAGACAGTATAATGGCTATAAAATACCTGAACGAAGCCGAGAGATTGAGTCCGGCAAATTCGTACTATGCCGCCGTGGTACATTTTTACCGTGCCGGCATTTACTTTGAAACCGACATACACAGAAGTGAGCGTGAATACTTATTAGCCGAAAAATTACTACGCAAGTTTTCCAGCAAACAGGCGCTCATATACCGTTCAAGGGCATGGGCCAATTATGGAGCCTTACAACAAAGACAAGACCGGGAAAAAAAATATACCGAAATTTTGATCAAACAAGCCATTCCACTGGCTGTCCAAGCGGGTGACAGTATTAGGGTTGCTCGTCATAACCACAATTTAGGAATCATATTTGCCAACCAGATTGATTATAAGACCGCGGAAAATTATTTATCTAAGGCAATATCTATACTACAACGAACAGCCCCAAAGTCGCTCGAATTGGCAGATGCCTATATTTTTAGTGCCAAAAATTATGTCTTTATGAAGGAGTATCCTCCCGTAAAGCCATTGTTAGACAGTGCAAAGAACATCCTTCGCCCCGACCCCAACTCGCCTTACCTTACCGAACTGTATTTGGTTGAAGGTATGTATTACGATCGTTTGCGACAATACAACCAGGCTTTTCAAAGCTACGACCGCGGTTTGGCGGTGGCTAAAAAACTGAATCGTCCATACGATATACAAGGTCTTATGCTTCAAAAGTATTTCTCCTATAAGTCGCAGGAAAAATACCCTCAGGCCCTGCAAATCATTCAAGATCTCACAGCTCAGGAGGAGATTTACCCTCGCCATAAAAATCGTTTGTTGTTTTATTATGAACTCTCCCAAACACTTGAAAAAACGGGCGACAGTAAGAATGCCTATAAATGGCTTCATAAATATGCAGTATTGGCCGACAGTACCAATGAGGAGCGTATTAAGTCGGATATAGCGGCGCTTGAAGCTCGTTACCAATCCACTGAAAAGGAGAAGAAGATTGATCAACTACAATCCAGGAACGAAAAAGCCATATTAACCATAAAAAACAACCAGCTGATCAACTGGCTCCTAGCCGTAGTATGTCTTTTCCTGACCGCCGTTACCGTACTGGTGCTCTTGTTTTACCGCAATAATAAGAGGTTGTGGGCACAGCAAAAGCTGTTACATGAATTGGAACTTGAAAAAATTAAACAGTCGCACCGCATCCATATGCTTTCAGCCATGCTGGAAGGACAGGAACAGGAACGAACGCGGCTGGCGCGTGACCTCCATGATGGATTAGGCGGTTTATTGAGCAGCATTAAAATAGAACTGTCGCAAGTAGTGGAACAACCGAGCCGCGAAATGAAAGATGGTATAGGTAAAACCCTTTCTCACCTGGACGACGCCGTGAATGAATTGCGACGTATTGCTAGAAGTTTAATGCCCGAAATACTGATGAAGTATGGCCTGGCAGAAGCCACGAAAGAATTTTGCAAGAATTTTAAAGAAACCGGAGTCAATCTCATTTGTCAGGTTTTCAACTATAATGATTTGTTATCTCAGGAAAAGCAGGTTGTTTTATACCGAATCATGCAAGAACTTGTGAATAATGCAATCAAACATGCCAGTGCCTCTCAGATTTTGGTGATTATACAACAAAGCGGAGAAACACTCTACCTTACCGTGGAAGATGACGGCAAGGGTTTCAATTCCAGTTTGATAGATACAAGAACCGGAGCCGGCCTGGCCAACGTAAAGGCGAGAGCTGATTTTTTAAACGCAAAATTTGAAATACAGTCAACCCCCGGGAATGGCACGTCTGTTACCGTAGAATGTGATATATAGCCCATGAAAGTATTCATCATCGACGACCACCCCATCGTTTTAGACGGATTGAAAAATTTACTGGAAGCGCGTCCTGAAATAGAAGTTACTGGCATCTTCGATCGGGGCGACACGATGTTGGCAGCGCTGGAAAATCAAGTTCCCGATGCCATGCTACTTGATATAAATTTACCAGATGCAAGTGGTGTTGTACTTTGTCAGAAAGTAAAGCAAAAATGGCCCTCTGTAAAAATTGTGGCCCTTAGTGTGCATAACGAAAAGTCAGTAATCATGAGCATGCTTCAAAATGGCGCCAGTGCTTATGTGTTAAAAAATGCAATCGGCCAGGATATCATAGCCGCACTGCATGCAGCCTTGAACGGACAAATCTATATGTGTCCGGGAACCCAAAAAGTACTAAGCAGCAGCGAGAGTACCGAGCAAAAGCAAATACCCCGACTTACGCGTCGCGAAAAGGAAATTTTACAACTTATTGGTCAAGGCTATACCACCCAACAAATTGCAGGTGTACTGTTCATCAGTACACATACGGTAGAGAGTCACCGAAAAAACCTAATGGAGAAGTTTGGAGTGCCCAACACTGCCACGGTAATCAAACACGCAACCGATTTGGGATTATTGAATTAAAATTCATTTTTCCTGACTAATGTCATACTAACACCTCCCCCCAATCAGGGGTTACTTAGGACAATTGTCCCAACTTTGTCATATCCGAAATATAGCATAGTAACCCTGCATTTTCAGATGTTTACCATCCGGCATATAGCTTGTTGGTGCGTTTCTGCTTTACGGGCCTATGCTTCTAAACCTGTACCGACATGACCTACAAACCAAGCATCCGTCAATTGGCCTTTGTCTTACCACTGGGATTTTCGAAGGCCGAAATTATTTTTACAAGGCATCGCCAAAATTATGAAAATCGGAGTTTTAAAGTGATCCCTGGCCAAAACCCCAGGCATGCCGTGTCCACCGAGGCATTGGAAAAAGGTACCTGGTTGGCACAACTGATATGGTCGGTGGGGCGTGCTCAATATTGTCAGGAAAAATTAATAGAGATCGGATAATCAACACCTATAACACTTTCATATCCCACTCAAATTCATTATATTAGAACATCCATGTTCATGAGATGAGCAAGCAACGACATGAGGGAAGCGGAACGAATAACTTCAATCAGGGAAATAGATTTGTCACCTAAACCCGGCAAAACCTATTGGAAAAATGGGAATCGGGAATGGCGTGAAGAATTTATTTACTTTCTTCTGGTAGATAGATTCCATGATAACAAAGAACGAAAGCCTGAGTATACCCATGAGAGACGAAGCGGTTTTGGAAATGCGGAGCAACTACAAACCATATGTGGTGGGACGATCCTGGGAATCACGCAACAACTGGATTATATTAGGGACCTGGGCTGCACCGCTATCTGGCTCAGTCCCGTTTTTGAAAACAATACCGAATCGTACCACGGTTATGCCATCGAAAACTTCCTCAACGTCGATCCACGGTTTGGTACCAAGCAAGATCTCGCCGACTTAGTAGATGCGGCTCATGCACTGGATATAAGAGTGTTTTTGGATATTGTACTCCACCACACGGGCAACAACTGGTCTTACCCTTTCGACGACCCCTACTATTATTATCAAGGTGTCACCTTTCCTTTTGGAGAATGGAGAAAAGAGGATTGCCCCATTCCAGTAGAATTTAGAAATACCGAACTATATGAGCGAAAAGGGCAGATTCGCAACTTTGATAGTTATCCTGAAACAAGAGAAGGTGATTTCATAACCCTAAAGACTTTTAAGGGAGGAACCTCTCCCGAAGCACTTTATGTTCAGCAGTTGCTCATTAAAATTCATTGCTATTGGCTACGAGAGACTGATATAGACGGTTTCAGAATTGATGCCGTAAAGCATATGGGCGAAGAGGCCATTAGCTTGTTTTGCTCCCATATGCGTGAATATGCCTATAAACTCGGCAAGCGTAACTTTTTCCTTTTCGGCGAACTGGTGGGCCCCGAGGATATGTACAATAAATACATAGGACCTAAAACCTCTATATTTTTAGAAGACAAAGCCATTTATTTCGGCCTAAACTCAGTACTTGATTTCCCATTATACCATATTCTATCTGATGTAATTCATGGGAAAGCGATGCCTGATAAGCTTATACAACGATATGAGTCATTGCGGAAAAACGCCTTGAATCGGGGTGAATATGGAGAGTTTCTGGTTACTTTTCTGGACAATCATGATCAAGTGGGGCAAACAGAAAAAAGAAGATTTGGTAAGCAGGCCACTCCAAACCAAATTATCGCAGGCATTGGCTTTTTGCTTTGCGCCCTGGGTACACCCTGTATCTATTACGGAACCGAGCAGGGTTTTGATGGAGCCGGTATAGGGGATTATCACATCCGTGAAGCCATGTTTAGTCCAGATAATCCTGAACTTAATGCGCTGAATAAGCAATGTGATATATATGTCAACATTGCTACACTGGCGGGAATTCGCAAGAACAGCCCAACGCTTAAGTTCGGACGAATGTATATGCGGGAATTGTCGGAGGATGGTAAAACTTTTCACCTGCCCGCATTTAAAAACTGTTTGCTCGCTTTTTCGCGAGTTCTTTTTGATGAAGAAATGGTTATTGCCTACAACAGTTCACTGACGGATTCCGATGAAGAATACATTTTAGTAGACCCGCTGTTGAATCCAGAAGGCAGTATTTTTCGTTATAGCTATGGCGGTACAGGATCTGTGCATGTAATGATCAGTGAAGATGGAGACAGGCATTTTATCAAGCTCAAATTGGCTCCGGCTCAATTTGTGATTCTCAGCAATGCGCTTTCAGCGAATCAAAAAAATTCCCTTTCATGATTTTAACTACTCAAAAGATGGAAAAATTTCAAAACAAAGCGGAAGAAACTCCCTTTAACAATGAAGCCGCAAAGGCAAGTGCCGATCGCAACCTATACCAAAAAGTGATTGCTGCGCTGCGATTTAACCATGTTATCAATTCGGAAAAAATTCGGGTACGGGTTAAGAACGGACGGGTTTATCTGGAAGGTACGGTGATTACGGAGGCAGAGCGGATCCTGGCTGAAAAATGTATAGCCGATTTATTTGGCGTATGGACCATTTCCAACGGCCTTACATTTCCTTTCGATGCAAAAAAAGGTCAGCGGTAACCCCGTTTGGAATGCGCAAAATTTCACCTCCTACTGCGAAGGGCAGCTGGTAGAATTGCACAAGTCCGCCGGGCACATACACCTTCGTACCTAATTGCTAAATCTACCCACTATACAGGTAACCTATGGATTTACCCAAATCGTTTCACGAACTCAGTATAAAGGAAGTCATTAGTAAACTGGATGTGAATCCGGCACATGGTTTAAGTCATGCAGAGGCCCAATCCCGCCTAACCCGGTTTGGATCAAATCAATTGCAGCAGCAAAGTCAGGAAAGTATTTGGTCGATTCTCCTACGTCAATTCAATAGCCTCATTGTTTGGATTCTCGCCGCAGCAGCATTCATATCATTTGTATTAGGTGATGCAGGCGAAGGGTACGCCATTTTAGCCGTTATCCTTTTGAACTCCACCATGGGTTTCGTTTTGGAGTACAGCGCCCGTCAGTCTATGCAGGCGTTGAAAAAACTTGACATGACCCCGGCGCATGTGCTGAGGGACGGTCATTTAATCGAAATAGCATCAGAAAATGTAACGATTGGAGATATACTGATACTGGAAGCAGGCGACTTGATCGTAGCAGATGCGCAGGTCTTGGAAACCAATCAACTTGAAATTGATGAGTCGGCCCTAACCGGTGAATCCATAGCCACAGCCAAGACAACCCAAGTATCCGACAAAGACGCAGCATTGGGCGACCAGCACAACCGGCTGTTTAAGGGCACGGCAGTTACAAATGGTAATGGTAAAGCCGTAGTCACAGGTATCGGCCAGGATACGGAGCTAGGAAAAATAGCCGCACTCGTTCAAGAGGCGCAAAGAACTGCTACGCCACTGGAAGCTAAACTGGATGTGATGGCCAGGGCACTACTTTGGCTTACGGCCGGTTTAGCCCTCTTGTTTTTTGTGATTGGTTTACTTCGCGGTGAGGATATACAAATGCTCCTCAAAACGGCCATTGCCTTAGCCATTGCAGCTATACCGGAAGGGATGTCTGTAGTAGCGACCATTGCCCTGGCCTATGGTATGCTTCGACTAGCTGATCAGAAAGTGATCGTCAAGCGTCTGTCTTCGGTAGAAACATTGGGGGGAACCAATGTTATTTTTACAGATAAAACCGGAACACTCACGCAGAATAAAATTTCTGTGCATACCGTACACACCTTATCCGGTTCAGTGACTATATCCATCGATACCGACGGAGTCGATATACCCCGCCTGAATGTGAAGCAAGGAGAATCATCACTACTGAACACGGATGCTTTTGTACAACTCGCCCTCACTGGAGCACTCGCCAATAATGCACAAATCTCTGATCATACCAGCCACACCAATGAAATAGGCGACCCTGTGGAGGTTGCACTGCTTTACTATGCGAAGGCCGCAGGAACCGACCTGCCTCACATCGCGCAAACCTATGTACGCCTAGGAGAAAAGGCATTCAGCTCGGACACACGTATGATGGGTACCTTACTACAAACGGACTCGGAGTACTATATTGCCGTAAAGGGTGCTATTGAAGAGGTTGCGGCTTTATGCCACTGGGACTCGGAAAATCAGCGCTTGGATGAAATTGCTGTTTCCGAACAAATGGCCACCAACGGATTACGTACTCTGGCATTTGCATGCCGAAAAACCAAACAAAAGCCTGGTGATGACTTTATACAGGAAGATAAACTGACCTATATGGGCATTATAGGCTTCCAGGACCCGGCTCGTAAGGAGGTAACTCCAGCCCTTTATGCGTGTCAGGAGGCAGGGATTAAGGTGATTATGGTCACCGGAGACCATCCATCAACTTCGTTAAGTATAGCCAGACAAGTAAACCTCGTTGACTCCAATTATGACCTGGTGATGACAGGAAAAGATCTTCAGAATATCGATTACAAAATGGCTGCGGAACAACTGTTGGCATGCCGCGTATTTGCCCGGGTTAACCCCGCTCAGAAACTGAGTTTAATCGATTTTTATCAACAGCATGGCGATGTGGTGGGCATGACCGGTGACGGTGTCAACGATGCACCTGCACTTAAGAAATCGGATATAGGAATAGCCATGGGACTACGTGGTACCGCCGTTGCCGCCGAAGCTGCTGACATGGTCCTGAAAGATGACTCGTTTGCTTCCATTGTATATGCCATTGGGCAAGGTCGGGTAATCTTCGAGAATATCAGGAAGTTCATTGTATTCCTGATGTCTTGCAATATGAGCGAAATATTTGTGGTAACCTTTGCCGGATTCCTCGGTTTAAGTACGCCCCTGTTGCCTTTGCAAATCCTTTTTCTCAATATCATTACAGACGTATTTCCGGCGCTGGCTGTGGGTGTGGGCAAAGAGAATAACAATGTCATGAAGATGAAGCCCCGGGATCCCAAAATGCCCATTTTACAATCCAAGGACTGGAAACAGATTGTATTTTACGGTTTGGTTATGACAGCAGCCGTCCTTTCTATATACGCGTACAGTATGACCGCATTAAGTTTATCACAGACTGTCGCCAATACAATTACGTTTTATGCCTTATCGCTGGCTCAATTGTTACACGTTTTCAATCTTCATTCAGGAAAACGAAACTTCTTCAATAATGAGATCACGCAGAACAAGTATATATGGCTAGCTATTGTGGTTTGCATCATGATCATGTTCGCCACATACTATGTACCTGTTTTGAATCAGGTTTTATCCATTGGTGTAATAGATGGTACCGCCCTATGGTTAATTATATTGGGTGGATTTCTACCGCTGGCGATCATTCAACTTACAAGACTAATACTTCCCAGTCGTATATCTTTTTAGGTTACTAGCGATGCCTGTATATGCCGCATCCATCCTATATGGCGCAACGTATGCCACATAGGATGGATGCAAGCTTTAACAACAGTTACTAGAGCAAACTATTCTTTAGTTAATATGCCCGGGTACAATACCCCGTCCGCTGTTGGAAAATCCAGCTTCAGAAGCTTTGCTACAAGCGGCGCTATATCCTGCAACCCCATATGTGGTATAACGGCACCTTTCTTAATACCCTTTCCGAAAACGACAAAGCCCGTTTCAATTTCTTTAAAATCCGGAAAAAAGCCATGCGTCCCTCCGCTGGCCGAACGGATAAAATCACCGCTGGCTGCGTTGTTAAAGGCATAACCCTGAATCGGCGCCAAGGCCAAAGCGGCATTAGGATCTGCTCCGGCCAAATCCAGTGCTTTACGATCTTTTACACTAAACATTTGTTTTTGCGCAGCTGGTAATTTATCCAGTAGTGCAGTCACTTTCGCCAAGGTTGCCTTATCATTTTTATCCTTCAAATGTAGAAATGTACTACCTCCCGCAGAATGAAAATAGGCTTTCCAATCTTCCTTTTTGTCAGGATTATACAAACCGGCTTGTGCCAACAAAATATTAGGGGCTATGGAAGAATGAATGTCCACAAAACCGTGGTCGCCTTTAACTATGATGGTCGTTTTATCTTTAATACCCGCCTTTTCTACGGCTTCCATGATCGACTTTACACCTCTATCCACGCTCGACAGTGAGGCCCTTACCTTATCGCCGTCACGACCTTCTTCATGCTCAAAATGATCAACAGCCACCAGGTGAACTGCTAAGAAAGAAGGCTTATGCTGACGGATGATATAGCTGCTCATACGCGCTAAATTATCGTCAATCCCTAAATAATCCCCGTCATAATCGATCTCTTCCAATTTCCCAACAGCCTTCTGTTCCAGCTCTTCGTAGAAACCTTTGGGCAGTGAGTGTTCAATAAGCGCATTGCGCATATCTCTTTTTTCACCTTTGGCTTTGGGCAGGTACCAATAT
>CALGRQ010000117.1 GCA_937880795.1 uncultured Dyadobacter sp.
GAAGGCCATGGAGAGCCGCCAAAATTTTCCAATGGAAGGCAAGGTGGATGTAGACGAAACCTATGTTGGTGGCCAAGATGATGAGGCCATTGGTCGCAATGAAGGTAAAAAGAAAATCATGGTTGTAGCAGTCGAACGTAAAGAAAGAGGCATTTTCCGCATGTATGCCCGTGTTAGCGAGACAGCTGATAAAAAGAATTGGAAGAAATTCATGAGCGACAATATCCATAAAGATGCATTGATTCGTACCAATGGATGAACTCGTTATAAGGGCCTTGAGGTCGAATTCCCTAATCTGAGACTTGAAAAATCTGAAAAAAAAGGAAACACTTCCCCCAATTGCATCGCACCATAATAATGTTCAAGGCCTGGTTAAGAGGAACCCACCATTCTGTTCGCCATTTGCAGTCCTATATTAATGAGTATACATACCGTTTTAATAGGCATAAAATGAAGGAAGGGATATTTCGAAACTTAATAGATCGAATGCTTTCCCCCCGTGTCCATACAAATTGATTATCAATTATTAGCCTAATTCAAAAATTTAATTTAACAAGTGGTCCGATTTAGTGGAGGTATTATATGATTAAATTCTTTCGTTTCTTCATTCTGGATTGTATAATTTTCAACATATTTAGCTACGAATTGGTTTATGTTTTTTAATGATTACAATTTTTTATTTATTACTTGTATGAAAAGTCATTTCGAAAATAATGGATAAGTTTTTAGCAAAATATAATAATCAGGTGTTGAGTTTTTATAAAAAAAGATCCTAATAATTTCGAGTACTCACCCTCCTGCTAAGAGTTATCAGAAACATGTTGAAATACAAAAAAACAAGTACCTTTACTAAATAGTCACTTGACGTTTTAAGTAATCTAATTTAGAGCTCCATGTATATCTAAAAATACTCTTCCTGAAAACTTTAAATACCAAAAACTCTATTTCCCCTTCCGATCAATATCAAACGAACCCACTACATTTCCGTTATCGATATACATCCGCATTTTCAACTGTTTTTCCGTGGCGTCAACTTTAATAATGGTACGGGTTCCACCTTTGGCAGGTTCAGGGCCACTCCCCCAACCTCCTCCAATCACCATCGGATATTGATGGGTAGACTGATCAGCCGGATGCGTTGCGTATTTGTGCGTATGCCCCGAAATGGCAAGATCTACTTTACCTTTGTTCAATAGTGGATTGAACAGTTTAGCACAATGTTTTTCTCCATGCCAACCATTTCCATGAAAAGGAGGTATATGAATCAGTACCACACGGAAAGCAGCCTTCTTAAACTCAGGATTTTCAATTTCACCTGCCAACCATAAGGCCTGTTCCTCTCGGTAGGGATCAAATGCTACCAGATCCGAATACTCAGGATCCGTATCGGCCTTGTCTTCGCCAGAGTCTAACACAATAAACCGGACAGGCCCACGGGTAAATGCATAATAACAGCGATCCCCCGGATAGTCGAAATAATCAAACATATGGCGGGCAAAATTACCCCTTGGTTCGTGGTTTCCCTGTACCATTACAAAAGGAATGGAAGTGGAAAACATTTGGTTGGAGGGTGCAATCACATCCTTTAAAATAGGGCCTTCGGCATCTACCCAATCAAACGAATCACCGTTATATACTACCATGTCATAATCCTTTTCCGGCGCGAATTTATTGAGCAGGGTCGGAACAATTTCGGGATGATTGTGTAGGTCATTGAAAACCACAAATTTGAGCTCTTTTTCCCGTACGGGAGGCGTTTTAAAGGTAAACGGACCTTTTTCGATAACCTTACCAAACGTCACCTTATACGGCTTAAATTCCCGGATTTCCTTTGAGAACACCTTATACTCATATTCCGTATCGGGCACCAAATTATTAATCCTGATTTTATTGATGCGGTTATAGGCCTGGTTAAGACCATGCTTAGCCGTGGTAATCTTTCTGGGGGCTTCTCCTTTCTTATTAATTTCTACCCAGTTATAAGACTTTTCGGAATTTACCCACATGATGGTAACACCCTTTACAGACAGATTTTGCAGATAGGGTTCTGTTAGAAAAACATTCCCTTCCTGATGCGGGTCTGCCTCAGGTATAATCATCCCTGTTGGCAATAGCCCAATAAACCCGGCTCTGGATAATCCACCTAGAAACTTTCTTCTTTTGATCTGATCGTATTGCATGAATCGTATATACTCCTGAAAATAATAACTCCTTATAAAAAGGTTCGTCCTTTTTTATGAAAGCATGAGCCATCCAGCTTATACTGAATTCCAAAAAATCGATATAGACTTGGCCCCGGTACATGGGTAGATGAAGGTAATTTCACACTTATGGGTTGATAATCAGCCCGGGGTAAACTATTCCGCTGACTCCTAAACCTGAAAACGTAATCGTTACCAATTTCACATGGAATCATCCACTTTTGGAAAACCGCTGTTCTCGCGCACCGGTTTAAAAATCTCATTGGCGTTCAGTTCATTCCTGTTTTTAGGCGCCCCCACCTACGCCCAAAAAGAATACGATGTTATAAAAGGGAAATGGATACAATACAGTGACCCAGGCAATCTCCTCAATCATCACTTGACCCAAGAGGCATTCGATTTAATACAGAAGGGAAAAAATATTGCCAGTGGCTTAAAAACAACGGCTGCCTGGCGAGCGCGACAAACTGAAATGAAGAAGCGTTTGTGGAAGGTGCTGGGTCCTATCGAATCCAAAACACCACTCAATCCAGTCATTACGGGCTCGATTCAAAAAAAGGATTTTAAAATTGAGAATATCATTTTTGAATCGCAGCCGGGTTATTTTGTAACTGCCACGTTGTTTATTCCGAACAATCTGGTAGCTCCTGCCCCAGCCGTTTTGTTTTGCACCGGCCATAGCGCCATTGCTTTCCGCCGTGATATATACCAGCTTCCGCTTTTAAATCTGGTCAAAAAGGGTTTTGTGGTTCTTGCCTTTGACCCCGTAGCGCAGGGAGAACGGATGCAGTATATGGACGAAAAAACAGGCAAGTCGCGCGTGGGTGGATCTACTCATGAGCACTCATATCCTGCACCACAGTCTCTTTTGATCGGCAAATCCGTTGCACGTCATTTTGTTTGGGATGGAATCAGAGCCATTGATTACCTGGCTACCCGAAAAGAGGTGGACATGAGCCGCATTGGTGTGCATGGCTTGTCGGGAGGGGGCACACAGGCTGCCTACATTGCGGCCCTCGACGACCGCGTGCTCGCCTCTGCTCCTTCTGGGTATATCACAGGTTTCAAAAGACTGCTGGAATCTGTGGGTGCGCAGGATGGTGAACAAAACTTTTACCACGGCCTCGCCGAAGGTTTGGACCATGCCGATCTGTTGGAAATAAGGGCTCCAAAACCTACTCTGGTGATGGCAACCACACGAGACTTTTTTAACATTACGGGCACACGTGAAACCGTTGCTCGTGTCAAAAAAGCCTATAATGTATTTGGGAAGCCAGATCACATCGCTTTGGTGGAAGGAGATTATGAGCATGGATATACCCAGAATATACGGGAAGGCATGTATGCTTTTTTCCAAAAGCATTTAAGACTCAACGGTACACCGGAGGAATTACCCGTGGAATATCTGACGGAAAAGGAACTTCAGAAAACCGAAACCGGGCAACTTGCCAGTTCACGCAAAAGTGAAACCATGTTTACCCTAAACTTAAAAGATGTACAGGGGGTGGATGAAGTTACCCAAAAAAAGAAAGTGAACATAGCAAGCTATATACCGACAGCAGTAGCCCAGGCAAAAGTATATTCAGGATTTAGACCACCCAGTTCGGCGGATAAACCTGTATTTACCGGCCGTACCCAAAAGGACGGGTATGTGATTGAAAAATACTTTATCAAAGGAGAGGGAAATTATCCAATACCCTATTTGCTGTTTATTCCGGAACAAAAAGGAAATCAAGCACTACTATACATTCACCCTGCCGGCAAAGGTGCAGAGGCCAAAGCGGAAGGAGAAATTGAACGGTTTGTCAGGAAAGGCATTACCGTACTGGCTCCCGACCTCATCGGAACGGGGGAACTTACGCCTGCCAATAGTCAGGGGGATGCAATCATTCAGGGCGTTTCCTATAACCTTTTTTTCACTGCTACGCTCATCGGCCGAAGTATACTGGGTATACAGGTTTCCGACTTGCTTAAACTAAATAACATCCTGAAAAATCAGTTTCCCAAAAGCGAGATCCTGGGTATAGCCAAACAAGAAATGGGCCCCGTTTTACTCCATGCCGCTGCTTTTGATAAAAGTATAAAACGAGTGGCCATGGAAGAATCCTTTATATCGTATCGCGATATAGCCGGACAGGAATATTATAAAACCTCTCATGTATTTAGCCTGGTACCAGGCGCACTGTTAGGCTACGATTTACCCGATCTGATGGCCAGCCTCGCACCCCGAAAATTGTTACTGCTAAACACCACCAACGGAAACGGGGAGCGAATAGAAAACAGTGCAACAACGCCTGCGCTGAGCCCGGTATCTCAACAATACAAATCTGTAAACGCCGATCAAAATTGGCAACTGTTGACACCGGATGACTCCAGCCTACCAAGAGTCTATACGGAGTGGATCAAGTAAACCCTTAAAAAAACGCAACTGCCAGATTTGAGTTCATCAGCAGTTGCGTTTATTAGGTATGATACTAATACCTACTCGATCTTAACCCATTGGTTATTCGACTTCCCGGACTTGATCACAGCTTCCAGGAATTTCATTCCGCGAATACCGTCATCAATCGTTGGAAAATCCAGATCAAACTCGCTCGGTGTTTCACCATTACCCTGTTTAAGCACTGTGCGTGCAAAATTGCGGTATATATTGGCAAATGCTTCCAAATAACCTTCCGGATGGCCAAATGGTAAGCGGGTTGCGGCGTTGGCTACGGGAGACAATTCCCCAACAGATGGTTCGAAAATACGTTGCCCGTCTACACTGCGATGCACCAAATATTGTGGCGTTTCCTGCGTCCAGCGAAGGCTTCCTAATTCACCATATACACGTATATTCAAGTGATTGAGGTCACCATTGGAAATCTGACTGCATGTTAAAATTCCTTTGGCACCACCATGAAAGTGCAATAATACGTTGGCATCATCATCTAGCACCCGTCCTTCTACATAAGAGGTAATATCTGCAAGAACTTCGCTAATCTGTAAACCGGTAACATACTCCGCTAAGTTTTCGGCATGGGTTCCCAAATCGCCAACCGCTCCTGCAACACCGGAACGTTTCGGATCGGTTCTCCACTCTGCTTGCTTGGACCCATCCCGTTCAACCGGGAAAGAAAGCCATCCCTGTGGATACTCCACGATTACCTTACGAATTTTACCGATAAGACCTTCCTTGATCAGATGGCGGGCGTGTTTCACCATGGCATAACCCGTATAGTTATGCGTTAAGCCAAATGTTAATCCCGTTTGTGCAACCAATTCTTTCAGTTCGAGCGCTTCTTCCAGCGTAAGACAAACCGGTTTGTCGCAAATCACATGAAAACCATTCAGAAGCGCCATTTTAGCTGGTGCAAAATGCAAATGATTCGGTGTAACAATAGAAACTATATCCATGCGATCTGCACGAAGTTTTTCCTTTTCTATCATTTCTTCGAATGATCCGTAGCATCGGTCAGGAGCAATCATCAGGTCTTCACCCGATGCCTTGGATTTCTCCGCAGTCGAACTGAATGCACCGCAAACCAGTTCAATTTCACCATCCAATGCAGCAGCCATTCGGTGAACGCCTCCTATAAAGGCATCCCTACCTCCACCGACCATTCCCATTCTTATTTTACGCTTCATCTTTTCTAATTTTTTTAAACTGAATATTAGTTGATCGTAATTCTATCTCAATAATGGCAATTTAACGAAGGTTCTCCTTTTTTCAGAAAAAATTAGACTAAAATTAGGCTTTTTACCCCTCGCTATTTTCCATATAAGTTTAACATACGAGCCGATTTCATTCTTTTTTACCGAAAAATTCCTCACCGCATGATCACAACCCCTTCATAATCTTGAAGCTTCTTGAGTTTTAGTTTCAATATGTTATTTCTCCATTCATATAGAACCGGTTCTTTGCTATTCATGGCAAAAACTTTTGAAGGTTTGAAGTTGGCCTGTATCTCGAAATTAAGATCATGTACCGGGTTATTTTCAAAATAGGTGATGCCACTAAAACCAGTAAGATTTATCAAATGAAGAATCAATCCTTCCATTTCCTTCTTATTACGGTTGGCTGGAACATTTCGGGCGAATTCTTTTAAAATTACTTCAACGCGCGCAGGAGCATTGGTTTTTACCTGTTGTGAGGCTTCTGGCATAATATAATCAAGCACATCCAGCAATATGTTTTTATGCTGCTGATAACCGTGCATGTAATACAGTCTACCCAAATTTATAGGAAGAATTACCGCTTTACTATTTGCATGTTTCTTGATTCCCATCGCAAAATATCCCGTCGGCTCGTGTCCCCCAATTATTTCAGGTGGGCCGGGACGACCCTTACTGAGTATAGGAAAAAATGTCTCGTCCGTGCCATTGAGATCGTATAGACCTAAATTAAATTTCCAGGAAATCATTTTCTGTTTAGCAAACCTTTTAAAAATTGCTATGTTGTCGGGCGCCAGATAATTCCCTGCTCCATCGTGATCCTTTTGGTTGATTTTCGCCCCAAACATCGATGCCAACATTTCCGGATGTGCGGATAATGATCGGTTGGTGGCAATCACATTTGCCCCCTGATCCACGGCTGTCTGTAAGGCTGTCAGTGAGGTGGAATCCAGTGATACAATATCAGGAACGATGATCGTTTTGTATTTTTTAAGTAACTCCGACTGATTGCCTAGCTGTGTAAATTCCATCATATCAAAATTGATATGGGCTTCGCGCAACATCAATTGAATACCCCTAAACTCTTGCCCGGCTTCTCCATGCACCCAGGAACCCGGGGCAACCACTACCACCTGAGCCACTGATTTATACTTCCCATAATAAGGCTCAAATTTTTTATGATGCCCATACACCTTCTTGAATACGGGGAAGTTCCGTTCGTCCTCGTATCCACGCATATCGCCCATCATGCTTAGGTCAAGCCCCGATCCATTTGCAATATTCTCATACAGTCTGATTTGCGCTTCTACCGGTTCAACCGCATTATACCTCGATTGAAATGAAATCTGCTGAATATGTGCATTGCTAATGATGTGATCGGGATAAGAATTACTGGCATTCCCCACGTTTTCAGAGGCGGTATAAGGCCAATAAGGAACGGTTGGGTTACTTTGCGATTCGTGACGGATGATGTCCACGTAACGGTCCATATAGGTACAAATAGCCGTGTGAGGATTTTTCGCCTTTACGATTTCGTTCAGTTTTTTCGACCATTGCTCTACGCTATACTTTTTAAATTCAGCATACTTCTTAAAAACAGGATCCGCAGCATTTTCCTCTTTGGGTAATTGCATTCCATTGCTATAGGCTGCAAATGCCTTTTGGTCATAGGCATTCTGATCAATGCCGTGATATTTGTCCTCATACGGATTGCGCGTCTGATAACCCGGCATGTTCAGGAAGATACCATCCACGGGATATAAATCCATAATTTCTTCAATGATCCGAAAGGCCTTGTCCTGTACGTAAGGCCCGTTAATAGAGACGACATACATATCCGTATTGATCATCCGCTCTCCCTTGGGTGAGATGTAGCACCAGTCGGGATTTGCCTTATAGATACTTTCATGAATACGACTAAAATCCACACGGACAATGACTTTGATGTTATTCTCGTGGCATTTCTTCACCACATCCCTCATCACGTTAGGTTTTGCGTGAGGGTTCTTATAGTGAAAATCGAGTTTTGTAGGATAAAACGCCATAATCCCTCCCACATTGATGATCAAAGTATTAGCCGAATATTCTTTTAAATCGGCCACCAGAGAATCTGCGTTCAGGGTAGCCGCTTCGTAGTCAGGCAAATTGGTTTGTATGACACGAAGATTGTTTCGTTTCCACCAAAAATCGTCATTATTCTGAGCCCATGTGCTTAGTGCACATCCCATAGTTGTGAGCAGTGTGAGTACCATTTTTTTCATAAATGGGTAAAGCAAGAGACATGATATTAATAATGGCGTAATGGTAAATAATTTGCCTCACTAACAACATTTACTTTCTGTGGCACCCGGGAATACAATGGCGTGGCCACATACGAAACAGGGGAAAATCGATCTTTGGAGGGAATAGTATCGCTTGAAACCAGCTGATACCGGATTGTGCTAAAAATTTGGACTTCTGCTTCTTGATTCGATGCGTTACTTTCGTACGTTCGGTGTTAACAAACCTTGCTGATAACACCGAACGTACGCTTCTCAAAATTACATGGGTTCACTTTCTATGACACCTAACATTAGGCTTTTTGTAATGCTTCGTTTTCCATGAAAGCATAGCAAACCGCATGACAGATTCCCATGTGGGCATCTTCTACGCGTCCATAATGCAGGTCGTCCACCACCACCGACAAATCCGAATTACGCCCCAATGCGCCCACTTTACCGCCAACCAGGGAGATTGAATACATCCCCAATTCTTTGGCAGTTTGTAACGCCTTTACCAGGTTTGGAGAGTCCCCACTAACGCTCATACTAAATAGAATATCTCCAGGACGACCGTAATTAATTAATTGTCTGGCGAATACATCCTCATAGCTATAATCGTTACCCAGGGCTGTCATCCAACTTACATTGTCGTTGAGCGACGAACAACGGAATCTTCTATAGGTCTTATCCGACGACCCTTTGCCCAAATCGGTAATAAAGTGGCTGGCGTTTGCCGCACTTCCCCCATTCCCGATCACAAAAATTTGTCTGTCGCTGCTTAATGCTTCTTTGAATTTTTCGATGATTTCAGCCACTTTATCGGCAGGTATACTTGCCAAAGTACGCATCTGTTTCTCAAAATAATTTTGAATGTAAGACTCCATATGCTTTATTGATACAATTACTATACGTTAATATTATTTTCATTTTTTGCTAAAACCATTGCCAATGCGCCCATCGGAACTACATCTTCACCCAGTCCTGCCAGGACCACACCGGGCATAGGGGCAAAAGCTTTCAATACGAGTGCCGGCAATTTTTCGCTAATTCCCTTTCTTAACGGCTCTCCGATCAGCGATAGACCTCCTCCAAAGATGAGTATATCGGGATTAAACAAATGGATCACATGCGATGCGGCTAAGGCCAAGGTTGAAGTAACATCATCTAGGATTTCCCGGGCTACTGGACACCCTTTTAACAGCGCCGGCAAAAGAAACCGTGCTTCGCCTCCTGTTTCTGCCTGAGTATCCAAATCGGCAAGTATGCTATCAGGATACTGCAGAACGGCTTCGCGTACTTTCAGGTCCACAGCCCAGCCCGAACAAGCCTGTTCAAGCGTTTTACCGCTTTTATCTATACGCAAGTGCCCCATTTCACTCTCCCCTTGCTCCCGCCCGTAATACAAATTACCGTCTTGCACGAGTCCTCCTCCAATACCACTGCCCAACGTTGTATAAAAAACGGTTCGATATCCACGGCCTGCGCCATAGGTAGCTTCACCCAATGCTGCGGTATTGGCATCGTTTTCTATATACACCGGCGACTGTGTTTGTCCTTGCAGCCATTCTGCAAGTGGAAAGCCGGTCCAGCCTTCAATTTGATGTGACTCGCCGATTACCCCGGACCAACGATTTACAGGCCCACCAAACCCAACTCCTGTTTTCAGAATAATAAAATCGAGCTGAACTTCTTCAACACAAGCTGACAACTGCGCCTGAATGCCTTCGGCTCCACGCGCCTTATCAATTTTGAGTCGACCACGCTTTAAAATTTCGGCATTTTCCGAACACACCATCCATTGCAATTTGGTACCACCAATTTCAATAGCCAGATAAGCTTCGGTTTTTTGATTCAATTCCATTCTTTAACAAACACGATTTGGTTAAAACTGTAACAGTAAAAGACGCTTATGGCCATACTTACCGCTCTTCTAACAAAAAAATCTGGCGATGTTCAGCCAGATTTTTATTGATGCCTTACTTCAAGTCAGTTACAATTTTATCGTAGTAAACAAGACTTTCTTTAATTTCCTGGATATTATCCTCCGGCTTGCTCTCATATTCGATGGACAAGAACCCGTCAAAATTTTGTCTGTGCAATTCTTCCAACATACCCTTTACGTTGGCTACGCCAGTACCCCATACCACTTCCGTAGCCTCTTTTCCTTTTACCGATTCATCCTTAAAGTGCAGTTCTTTGATATGTCCATCCAGTTTTTTCAAACTTTCGATAGGATCCAAGCCCGAACGAACCCAGTGACCCACATCGGCACAGGCACCAATCTTTGGACTTAAACCCGATATAGCAGCTTTAAGGGTATCGGGATTCCAGTAATGCGAAGGAGCCGGGTGATTGTGAATAGCCACTTGTATATTAAACTCATCACATAAAGCAGATACCAGTTTGAGTTGATCCGGGCGAGGCTCAGAAACAATATTTTCGATACCCATGGCTTTTGCAAACTCAAACAATTGACGCCACTCCGCATCCGTTTTTGGGGTAATAACACCAAAATCGATTAGTTTCACGCCTTGTTCTTTTAAATAAGCCAACACCTTTTGTTGCTTTTCAGCATCCATATCAAAGGTTATGTTACCATCAATTCCTCCACCAATAGCCTGACCAGGATACCCGCCGATATAGTTCAGACCTAATTCTTTGGTTTTGGAAACGGCCTCAAAAAAAGTAAATTTTCTAAAGGTATAGGCGATGGTAGCAACTTTCCATTTCACCGCAGAAACGGACGAATCCGCTACCGAAGTTTGTGAGGTCTCTTCTGTTTTACTACCTCCCGAGCATGAAACCAGGGAATAGGCTAATAATGCACTGAAAATAAATGCCAATGATTTTGTTCTCATATATAAAAGGTATTGGGTTGTTAAATGGGTATTCGCTTACAAGTTTTGTTTTTTGAGTTGATCAATCGCATAGTTCACAGCCCGGGCCGTAATGGCCATATAAGTCAGTGATGGATTTTGGGTGGATGTGGAAGTCATGCATGAACCATCCGTAACAAAGACATTTTTGCATGCATGAAGCTGATTCCATTCATTGAGTAGGGATGTATCCGGATTTCTCCCCATTCTAACTCCCCCCATTTCATGAATATCCAAGCCCGGAGCCATCGTCTTTCTTTCCGTTTTTATATTCGTAAAACCTGCCTTCTCAAACATCTCTGTCATTTGTTCATGATAATCGTTACGCATCTTTTCGTCATTATCGTCGTAAGACACATCAATTTTTAACAAAGGCATTCCCCATTGATCCTTCTTTGAAGTATCCAGTGACACCTTATTGGTTTCCTTAGGAATGGTTTCGCCCATCATATGTGATCCTACGCGCCAATGCCCTGGCTTAGGCTTTAAAAGACTTTGTTTCAAATCTTCACCAAACTCTGGTTGAGGCCCTTGGGTGGTTCTATGCGCTCCAAAGCCCCCTGCGTAACCACGTAAAAAGTCGGTCTCCTGCTTAAATAAGTTCCTAAACCGAGGAATATACCCGCCACCCGCGGGATTTC
>CALGRQ010000118.1 GCA_937880795.1 uncultured Dyadobacter sp.
GCATGGACAAAGCTTTTCAAGAAAACCTTCAAATTTACCGGAGGAGAAATTGTAAATGAATTCCTGATGAGTACGGGATACCTTGCTGGCGCGCACAGTGAAGACTGTCCGATTTTCTTGAAACTTGGGAAGTAACTCAGCCAATTTTCGATCTCCATACGCCCATTTATTTCAAATGATCTATGTGTGTAACCTATCAGTACACACATAGATCATCTGTATATACTAGCTAATTTCGAAGCTTGACAGATTAACAAATTGCTGAACGCGTTCGTTAATTTCTTCCTGCGTCAAATTCACCAATCTTTCTGTTCCGAATTTCTCAACGCAGAAAGAGGCCATGGCCGAACCATATATAATGGCACGTTTCATGTTATCAAATGATATATCGTTTGTGCTAGCCAGATAACCAATAAATCCACCAGCAAAAGTGTCACCAGCACCCGTTGGATCAAAAACTTCTTCCAATGGCAAAGCAGGAGCAAAGAAAATTCGATCGCCTTGGAACAATAGCGCACCATGCTCACCTTTTTTGATGATCAAGGTTTTAGGACCCATTGCCAAGATTTTCACCGCTGCCTTTCTTAATGAATACTCTCCCGATAATTGACGTGCTTCTTCGTCGTTAATCGTCAATACATCCACCATGCTGATCACTTCTTTCAGATCATCCAACGCAATGTTCATCCAAAGGTTCATGGTATCCAGCATGATCAATTTTGGACGATTCTTCATCCGTTCGATCACCAACTTCTGCGTGGCTGGAACTGTGTTGCCAAGCATCAAAAATTGTGTGGACTGATAAGAATCTGGAATAATTGGATCAAAATGCTCCATCACATTGAGCTGAGTCTCAAGCGTATCACGCGTATTCATATCCTCGTGGTACTTTCCAGACCAAAAGAAAGTTTTACCGTCAGGAATAACTTTTAGTCCTTCGGTGCTTACACCATGATCTTCCAAAAGATTAATCATGCTCTGTGGAAAATCTCCTCCTACAACAGCTACCAGGTTATTTTCCTTGGTAAAGTAAGATGCAGACAAGGTAATGTAAGTAGCTGCACCGCCTATGATTTTATCTGTTTTTCCAAACGGGGTTTCAAGAGCATCGAATGCGACGGATCCAACTGTTAGTAAACTCATAAAGTAGTATTGTATTGATTTTAAGTACGTTTCAATTGTTAATTTTATCAAAAAACGCTGCGAAGATAAATAAAACGACCGAAAAGAATGTTCCACCGCTCCGTAATATGATAAGGAGTTGGCAATCAATCATCGGTATTTGCTATTTTTGCAGGAAGCTGGGTTGCATATAGACTAACCGCAAATACAAAATGAAAAACAAAAGTTGTTGTTCGGGCCTGTGAATAATATATAATTACCCGAAAATCAGATATTCAAAGAAAGTAACAAATACATGGCCGAATCAACTTACCAGCCGCTACGGATTTTTAACACGCTCACACGTAATAAAGATTTGTTTGAACCTATCGCACCTCCCTATGTAGGAATGTATGTGTGCGGTCCTACGGTTTACAACAATGTGCATTTAGGAAATATACGCACCTTTCTATCCTTTGACATATTGTTCCGATATCTTACCCATATTGGCTACAAAGTACGTTACGTCCGTAATATCACCGATGTAGGCCACCTCGTAGGAGATGGAGACGAAGGGGAAGACAAGATTGGCAAAATGGCCAAACTGCAAAAGCTCGAACCCATGGAAATTGTGCAACGCTATACCAACGATTTCCACGACGTAACCGCTATTTTCAACCTGCTGCCGCCGAGTATAGAGCCTACGGCAACCGGGCATTTGATCGAACAAATCGAGGCCGTGCAATCTTTGATCGAGAAAGGCCTGGCCTACGAATCAAATGGTTCTGTTTATTTCGATATCAACAAGTACCAGGCCACTGGCAATGACTACGGAAAACTTTCTGGCCGGGTGATCGAAGATTTGCTTAACGAAACCCGCGAATTGGATGGTCAGGCAGAAAAACTAAATCCGCTAGACTTTGCACTGTGGAAAAAAGCAAGTCCTGAGCACATCATGCAATGGGATTCTCCATGGGGAATGGGTTTCCCCGGCTGGCATCTCGAGTGTACCTGTATGAGCGCCAAATATCTGGGTAAACAATTTGACATTCATGGCGGCGGTATGGACTTGAAGTTTCCTCATCATGAATGCGAAATAGCACAAGGGAAGGCACTCACGGACGTGGAGCCGGTTCGCTACTGGATGCACACCAATATGTTGACAGTAAACGGACAAAAGATGTCCAAGTCGTTAAATAACTCATTTTTACCCGCCGAGCTTTTCTCTGGTAACCATGATTTGCTGGAACAGGCATATAGCCCCATGACGGTGCGCTTCTTTATGCTACAAAGCCAGTATAGAAGCACGCTCGACTTCTCGAATGATGCGCTGAAAGCGGCTCAAAAGGGATATAAAAAACTGGCCAATGCCATCAGGATTATTAAGCGAATGACATATACCTCTGATCAGGAGGTAGAATTGGACATCAAGAAAATTGCAGACATCGAAAAATCCATCGCAGGTTTCTACACCGCTATGAATGATGATCTCAATACGGCTGTTGCATTTGCCAATATGTTCAACCTGGTCAAATACATAAACATGATGAACCTGGGTCAGTTGAATACTGCCGCCTTGGGAGAAGATGTTTTTGACGAATTGAAAACCAAATTCATTACTTTCTTTGAAGATGTGTTGGGACTAAAAGAGGAACTGACGCAGGGAAGTGCTGTCTTGGACGGTATGCTTAATCTATACCGAGAATATAAGCAATCGAGAAATTACGAAAAGGTTGACGAAATTCGTTCTTACTTTAAAAAACAAGGACTAGCCATTCATGATACTAAAATCAGGATTGACTGGGCTTATGAAGAATAAAGCATGAGAAAACGTCAGTCCATATTTGCATACTTCCTGCTAGGTGTATTTATCCTCGGCGGACTTGCCTATATGCTGGCTCCCTGGCTGAACAGAAATGCTGCCCCAGTCGCACCCCTTACAGAAACACCTGTAACCGAACCCATCGTGAAAGAAGGCGAAGTAACTTTTTTTCGTGACGGCAAGAAAATCAGGAAGATAGACGTGGAGATTGCTGAAAATGAAGCAGAACGCAGCAAAGGCCTCATGTATAGACCTTACATCCCGGACTCTACCGGGATGCTTTTTATTCTTCCGGAACCAAGAGAATTGGGTTTCTGGATGAAAAACACGCAAATTCCATTGGACATTATGTACGTGGATGCTGCTAAAAAAATTATTTCCATTCAAAAAAACACGAAACCTTTTTCCGAAGAAAGTCTTCCATCCAAAGGCCTGGCCCAATATGTAGTGGAAGTAAACGCCGGATTTAGTGATCGTTATGATATAAAACCAGGTGATGTCGTCACGTTCTAACTTGTTACATTT
This sequence comes from uncultured Dyadobacter sp., assembly GCA_937880795.1. Taxonomy (GTDB): domain Bacteria; phylum Bacteroidota; class Bacteroidia; order Cytophagales; family Spirosomataceae; genus Dyadobacter. Next base: position 3,449 of record CALGRQ010000118.1, read on the forward strand.
AAACCGATTTTTTGTTGTTCTACTAGCTTTTGTTATCCTATATGGATGCAAAACCAAAACCAGCACAGAACAAACAACCGAACAGGCTATACCGCTGGTGAACAGCCCAGCTTTTAACGCCGATTCTGCGTATTATTTCATACAAAAGCAGGTTGATTTCGGTCCAAGGGTTCCTAATACGGCAGCACACCGCCAGTGCGGGGATTATCTGGTTTCTACACTTAAAAAATATGGATTGGAGGTAACCGAGCAACAGTTCATTGCCACCACCTACGATGATAAAAAACTGAACGCACGCAATATTATTGGTAGTTTTAACCCCAAAGCAACCAAAAGGATTTTACTAACCTCTCATTGGGATTCCCGTCCATTTGCCGATCAAGATTCAGCTCGTAAAGACCAGCCCGTACTTGCCGCCAATGATGGAGCAAGTGGCGTGGGGATTTTACTGGAAATTGCCCGTTCACTGGCCGCAGCCAGCACCAAGCCAGATATAGGTGTAGATATTATTTTCTTTGATGCAGAAGACTGGGGTAATTCGGAAGTCGCCAAGGATAAATTCAGTGGGTATTGTTTGGGTTCTCAACACTGGGCTGCCAATAAGCACATTTCTGGTTATACTGCTTATTTCGGTATTCCACTCGACATGGTTGGCGCAAAAGGTGCAACTTTCTTAAAGGAAGGATATTCCGTAGCCCTGGCCGAAGGCGTAGTCAAAACGGTTTGGGATATTGCCGCACAACTGGGATACAACGCTTACTTTATTGATCAGAACGGCGCGGCAATTACCGATGACCATGTTCCGGTAAACGAAGTCGCAAAAATCCCGATGATTGATATCATTCATACCAATCCTGAAAACGCATCTAATACTTTCTTCAAAGACTGGCATACCACCCACGATACCATGGAGAATATAGATCCAAAGACACTAAAAGCGGTGGGCCAAACCGTTTTACAAGTTTTGTTTCAGGAAGCTCAGCCCGAGGTTATGTAACCTGTCGCTACAACCGACTTACTTTGATCCAAACATCCGAATTTCTCCCTCTGTCATCACTGCAGGAGATTTTTACTTTCCCTAATGGTGGAGTGATAAAAACGGCTTCATTGGGCTCCGATTTACGAATCAATTTGTCATTGATATACCAAAAAACCATCTGGACATCATTGGCCGGCTGACAGGCTAACTGAATTTGTTGAGGTTCATCTTTTCGTATGAAATACTCGCTTGCCTCATTTGGGCTGACAATAAGTGGGGGCCCATCATGAAATACCCGTTCACAATGAGCATTGTGGGGGGGTAGTTTTGGATACGGAATTTTTTGTACTTCATAATACGCGATCAAGTCCGGAGACAAATTGGGATAGGTTCTTTTTTCAAATCCATTTTCAGGGAGACAATACGTACAATAAGAAATCGTACCTTGATGATTGGTAAACACATAGCGCTTATGCCCGCATTTACGATAGGCTGATACACCAGAAATATAGTATCCTGGAATCTGATGCTCACAAAATTCGTTCGGTATATCTCCACTTACCGCACAAACTTTTCGCAATTGTATATTTTTGGGAACCGCATACCAACCCCTTGGTGAATTATAATCCAGGGCGTTAAATATAGAAAATAACAAGGGGGTTCCCGTATTCGCCCCACTCAGATCCGGCACCCCTTCTCCGGAAAAATTCCCGACCCATACTCCTACCGTATAGCGTTTATTATAGCCTACACTCCAGGCATCCCGCTTCCCATATGATGTACCTGTTTTCCAGGCAATACGGGGCAAATGATACGTATTGTCAAAATTACTGGGTAAATCCGGCCGCGTAATTTGAGTTAATATATCTGTAATCAAAAACGATGCTTCTTTGGAAACGACCGTGGTAGACTTCTCGGGTTTATTGGACGTTTTCAAATACTTCAAAGATCTGAATTGCCCCTCATTGGCAAAGGATGCAAAAAGTCTTGTGATTTCTTCCAGAGTTATGCCACAACCGCCGAGAATCATCGAAAGACCTAAATCTCTTTCCTGTTTTTTTATCGTTTGAAAACCCGCTTTTTTGAGCTGATTCACAAAAACGGTAGTCCCCAAGTCCTGCAAGATGTGGACAGCCGGAATGTTCAATGAGTTTGCCAACGCAAATTCCGTTGTTACCGGTCCATTAAAATGCTGGTCAAAGTTTTCAGGTTCAAAACCTGAAAAATTATGGGGTACATCATTTAATACCGTTTTCGGTATAATCATTCCCTTGTCAAAAGCGGTTGCATATAGCAACGGTTTCAAAGTACTTCCAGGCGACCGTACCGCCCGAATTCCATCTACCTGCCCCCCGTCGAAAGGGTTGTTAAAATCTCCCGAACCTATATAGGCTTCCACAGCCATGGTTTCGTTATTAACGACTAAAACGGCAGCATTGTGAATATTTTGTCCTTTTAGTCGATTGAGATAGCTGGAAACCTGTCCTTCGATTTGCCTTTGCAGCTCAACTTTTAAGTTGGTTTCAATAATAGACTGCCCTGGGAACTCACGATGTAAGCGAACCGATAAATGCGGCGAAAGTTTAGGCGAATCTCTCCTTTTAATTGACAATGGTTCTTCCAACGCATCCCGAATAATACTTTCCTGGAACAACCCTGCCTCCAAAAATCGATGCAACCATTCGTTTCTTGCTACTATAAGATCCGTATTTTTCGTACCGGGTCTCAAACTTGATGGCCGATTGGGAACAATTGTTAGTGCTGTTATTTCGGCAAGACTAAGCAACTGCGGCGGTTTGCCAAAATAAAGCAGTGACGCAGCCTTAATGCCTTCCACATTACCTCCGTAAGGAACCAAATTAAAATACAGTTGTAGAATTTCATCTTTCGAATGGTGTAGTTCCAACTGCAGCGCATGAAATGCCTCCATTGCCTTATTGAAGTAAGTTCGCTTCTTAGGTTGTAATAAGCGAACCACTTGCATAGTAATGGTTGATGCACCAGATGTCCGCCTCCCGGAAAAAATATTGTAAACCGCTGCGCGGGCAATGGCCAGCGGATTCACACCTATATGAAAGTAGAAATATTGATCCTCCTTATATATTAATGTTTTACGCAACAACGGCGTAATTTCAGTGTTTTTCGCGTACAATCTCCATTTCTCATCTTTACTCAAAAAAGTGTGTAACACTACTCCCTCCTTAGAGATAATTTGGGTTGCAAAGCCTACATTTGGTTCGAACGGAAAGAGCATATCCAAACACAAAAAGGTAGCCAGCGCCCCTCCCATCAAAAGCGCAACTCGTTTAACAAATTTATGTTTAAGGAGACCCAAGCTGTATGGTTTTTTATCAATAAAATTTAAATTATTTGTGGCAAAAAGATCACGGTTTGTCATATAGGACCATTTCCATAACATGTATATTTTTTGCCGTCCAAACCTCATATTTATTCTTCTACCACGTGCAGGCCTTGACAGATTTGTCCATCACAATTATATTTCCCTATTTACTTACTTTATTGCAATATAAGCCAACCATTATTCTATTATGTCAAAATATATAGCCGCGATTGATCAAGGAACCACCAGTACCCGATGCATACTATTCAACCATCAGGGAAAAATTGTTTCCGTAGGACAAAAGGAGCATGAACAGATATATCCACAACCTGGCTGGGTGGAGCACAATCCGGAGGAAATATGGAAAAATACACTGGAAGTATTGGCCATAGCCCGTATCAACGTCGCTGCAACATCTTCTGATATCGCAGCCGTTGGTATCACCAACCAACGAGAAACAACGGTTGCTTGGAACAAAAGAACAGGCCGCCCCTACTACAACGCATTGGTTTGGCAAGACACACGTACCACTGATCTGGTAGCGCGCTACGAAAAAGAAGGAGGACTTAATCAGTTTAGAGATAAAACCGGCTTACCAGTATCTACCTATTTTAGTGGTTTAAAACTCAAATGGTTGTTAGAAAATGTAGATGGTCTTCGTGCAGATGCCGAAAAGGGGGAAGCCCTATTTGGTAATATGGATACTTTTCTGATCTGGAATTTAACAGGTGGAGCGCATGGTGGTATACATGTAACGGATGTAACCAATGCAAGTCGTACACAACTTATGAACCTCCATACCTTACAATGGGATCCGGATATGCTATCGGCCTATAACATTCCGGCTAAAATGCTGCCTACAATCAGAAGCAGCAGTGAAGTATATGGTACCATCACCAACGAGGTACTTCCTGGAGTACCCGTGTCCGGCGACTTGGGCGACCAACATGCAGCCCTGGTTGGTCAAACTTGTTTTGAGCCCGGCATGGCGAAAAATACCTATGGCACAGGTTGCTTTTTGGTGATGAATACCGGTAGCGAAATCAAAATGTCGGAGCATGGCCTGCTTACAACAATAGCCTATCAATTTGGCAACGAACCGGTACAATATGCGCTTGAGGGTAGTGTAGCTGTAACGGGTGCTCTCGTGCAATGGGTGCGCGACAACCTGGGACTAATTAAGAACAGTAGTGATATCGAAAAATTGGCTAAAACCGTAGAGGACAATGGCGGTGCCTATTTTGTACCAGCCTTTTCAGGTCTATATGCACCCTACTGGCGGAACGATGCACGCGGGGTGATTGCCGGTTTGACCCGCTATGTAAACAAAGGGCATATTGCCCGAGCGGTATTAGAAGCCACTGCTTATCAAACCCTTGATGTAGTGAATGCCATGGAGCAGGACTCAGGCATACAACTATCTTCACTACGTGTAGATGGAGGAATGGTATTAAATCAACTCCTTATGCAGTTTCAATCCGATATGCTCAACACACCCGTAGTTTGTCCGGCCGTAGCAGAAACAACCGCCTTAGGTGCTGCGTATGCCGCAGGACTTGCTGTTGGTTATTGGAAAAATACCGATGAACTGAAACAAAACTGGGCCATAGAAAACACGTGGAAGCCAAACATGACAGATTCTAAAAGAGATGAACTGTATAAAGGATGGCAAAAAGCCGTTACCAAGTCTTATGCCTGGATGGATTAGGTCCTAAAAGGAAAGTAAAGACAAGCATTAATCCATGGTTGCGCCCCTGGGTTAATGCTTTTTCTTCATAATGGATGTTCTGCATCCTTTTTCGAATTTAGAATGAATATAAAAAAGAATTCAGAAAATTGAAACTGACTCCATATTTTGGGCTGTAACCATGTAAAGCGTAACTTCGCCACATTAAATTTAACCCAAAGTGCCATATGCATACCCTTCATCTGAAAAAGCCTCTAGCTTTTTTTGATCTTGAAACCACAGGAGTAAATATTTCCCGTGACCGTATCGTGGAATTATCTGTGGTAAAGGCATTGCCTAATGGTGAAACAGAAGTGCGCACCCGTCGGGTTAATCCCGAAATGCCCATTCCCTTAGAAAGCAGCCTTATTCATGGCATTTATGATGAGGATGTGAAAGACTGTCCCCCGTTTAAAAGTATTGCCAAAAATCTTGCTGTTTTTCTAGAAGGCTGCGACCTAGCAGGTTTCAATAGTAACCGATTTGATATACCCATGCTGGTGGAAGAATTCCTTCGGGTTGGTGTTGAATTTGATGTAAAAAATAGAAAATGTGTTGATGCTCAGCGTATTTTCCATATGATGGAACCACGAAACCTGGCTGCCGCATACAAATTTTACTGTGACAAAACACTGGTTGGAGCCCACGGAGCGGAAGCAGATACACTTGCTACTTTCGAGGTTTTACAGGGACAAATCGCAAAATACGAAGGTGTAAAAATACCGGATGCCCAAGGCAATGAGTACGAACCTATTAAGAATGATGTGAATGCCTTGCACGAGTTAACGGCGTCAAAACTGATTGACTTCGCTGGTAGAATGGTTTACAATGAAAAAGGTGAAGAAGTCTTCAATTTCGGAAAGCACAATGGTAAAAAAGTGACTGACATTCTTAAAAATGAACCGTCTTTCTACGATTGGATGATGAAGGCTGAATTTCCGCTTGATACCAAACGTAGACTAACCGAAATTAAGTTGAGGGCGCTCACGCAACGATAACAGAACAATAAATTCCATTGGCAGGAAGACTATTTATACCTATTTTTGCCAAGATCTAAACATTCCATCTGACAAAAGGTTAAAGCTGTACTTGTCAGATTTTTTAAATTAAACCGTAAAGTTAATCCGAATACCCATTAAGGTTATCTGCTATGATCCCAAATCCCATGTTGCCGGAGGTTAATATACCAGAGGTTATTCAGAACATTCCATTGCTCCATTACCTGGTTCTGAGTACATTGCTATTCGTGATCGGTATTATTGGAGTGCTCACGCGCAGAAACGCAATTGTGATTTTCATGTCGGTTGAGCTCATGCTGAATGCAGCTAACCTATTACTTATTGCATTTTCGTCGTATCGCTCCGATCCATCAGGTCAGGTTTTTGTATTTTTCATTATGGCAGTAGCAGCAGCAGAGGTTGCCGTAGGTTTGGCCATAATCGTAATGATATACAGAAATACCCGAAATACGGATGTTGGGTTTCTTAATAAACTTAAATGGTGATTTTGGTCCCTAAGGCATCTCAATCATCACTGTCACGCATAACATTAGTTTAAAATAAAGACATGTCTCCATCATTACTAATCCTTATTCCATTATTACCTCTCATCGGGTTTCTGGTGAACGGAATCGGATTTCCCCATATCCCCAAAAGTTTGGTAGGGATTATCGGTACTCTGGCCGTTGTAGGTAGTTTCATCATCTCGCTACTCACTTTCAATGCATTTATAGCGAGTGGGAGTCAGCCTCTCATCGTACCCCTATTCGACTGGATTACGGTGGGCTCATTGAATATTCCATTTTCCTTCCAGGTCGATCAACTTTCGCTGTTGATGCTTTTGATTATTACGGGAGTGGGCTCGCTGATACATATTTACTCCATCGGTTATATGCATCATGACTCAGGATTTGGTAAGTTTTTTGCTTACCTGAACCTGTTTCTTTTCTTCATGCTACTGCTCGTTTTGGGATCCAACTACGTGGTAATGTTTATAGGCTGGGAAGGTGTAGGTCTTTGCTCTTACTTACTCATCGGATTCTGGAATAAAAATACCAATTATAATAATGCCGCCCGTAAAGCATTCATTATGAACCGAGTGGGTGACCTTGGATTCCTATTGGGGATTTTTACCATCATTACCACATTTGGTTCTGTAGAATATCTTGAGGTTTTCAGTAAAGCTTCTGCTTTCCAAATAGGAGATCCAGTGATGATCGCCATTACTGCGTTCTTGTTCATTGGAGCAATGGGTAAATCTGCACAAATTCCCCTATATACCTGGCTTCCAGATGCGATGGCAGGTCCAACACCTGTTTCTGCGCTGATACACGCTGCTACCATGGTTACAGCAGGAATTTATATGGTGATTCGCTCCAACGTCCTCTATTCTTTGGCGCCTTCTACGCTGGAAATTGTTGGAATTATCGGAGGAGCTACTGCGCTGTTTGCGGCATCCATTGGTCTATTGCAAAATGACATCAAGAAAGTGTTGGCTTACTCTACTGTAAGTCAGCTTGGTTACATGTTTATGGGATTAGGTGCAATGGCTTATTCTGCTTCCATGTTCCACGTTATTACCCATGCATTTTTTAAGGCACTTCTTTTCTTAGGTGCGGGTAGTGTTATCCATGCCATGTCCGACGAACAGGATATTCGCTATATGGGTGGACTAAGAAAAAAGCTTCCTGTAACATTTTTGACATTCTTTATTGCTACCTGGGCTATTTCGGGCTTGCCACCGTTCTCCGGTTTCTTCTCGAAAGACGAAATTTTAGCAAACGTATTTGAGCATAATAAAATGCTTTGGGTTATTGGTCTTTTAGGATCTGTGATGACCTCCTTCTATATGTTCCGTCTACTATTCCTTACATTCTTTGGTACATTCCGGGGTACGCATGAACAAGAGCATCATTTACATGAGTCTCCCTCAACCATGACCATCCCATTGATCGTTCTTGCTGTATTATCAGCGGTGGGTGGTGCCATTGGTGTTCCGGAAGCTTTGCATGGTTCACACCATTTGGCGGAGTTTATGAGTCCACTATATGATACGGCACGTCAGATCAATCCGGCGGCATTCTTGCCAACAACATTGTCTCATTCTGAAGAATATATGCTGATGGGCATTTCCGTGGCTGCCGCTGCTATTGCCGCAATTGCTGCCTACGTGATGTACATTCAAAAAGGATCTGTTCCAGCTCCTGACTCAGAAGAAAAATCGGACTTGCAAAATCTCATTTATAACAAGTATTATGTAGACGAGCTATATGATTCTGTTTTTGTAAAACCAATCAATACGCTTTCCAATGCCTTTTACAGTTTTGGTGAATTTTTCGTAGATCTATTTGTAAATGGCACCGCGCGCTTTGTTCGCTTTGTGGCATCGTTACTACGGAAAACCCAGACAGGATCCACCGGAGATTATGTATTTGCGATGGTAGTGGGCATGGTAGTGCTCTTATTCTGGAAGCTGTTACTTTGATATTTATACCGTTCACCATTTGTTGCTGACCGTTGACTTGAAAATATGCTTACTCTTCTTTTAATACTAGTACCCATTGCAGCCGCTGTTCTTACACTGGCTACCGGAGCACGCCTTGCCAAGCAAGTTGCGTTACTCGGAGGCCTTGCAGAGCTTGGGCTTGCAGCTTATGTATGGTCACAATTTGACCCATCTGCCGGATCTCAATTCGCTTTTAAATTTCATTGGCTTCAATCCGCTGGAATTTCCTTTGCGGGAGGTGTAGACGGTATCAGCATGGTTCTCGTGCTACTGACCGCATTTCTTACTCCATTTATTATTCTTTCGGCGTTTGGCCACGATTACAAGAATAGTGCTACATTTTATGCATTGATCCTCTTCATGGAAGCAGCATTGATCGGTGTTTTCACAGCAACCGATGCATTCCTGTTCTACTTATTCTTTGAAGCAGCACTTATTCCAGTGTATTTCCTGGCGGCTGTTTGGGGTGGAGAAAACAGAGCGAAGGTTACACTTAAGTTCTTTATATATACCATGTTTGGTAGCTTGTTTATGCTGGTTGGCTTAGTTTATCTATACTACCAGACTCCTGGCACCCACACTTCCGAACTTACTGCATTTTATAACTTGCAGTTAAGCGCACAGGCACAAGGATTTCTTTTCTGGGCGTTCTTCATTGCTTTTGCCATTAAAATGCCTTTGTTCCCATTCCATACATGGCAGCCAGATACTTATACCGAGGCTCCTACGCAGGCAACTATGTTGCTTTCTGGTATTATGTTAAAAATGGGTGTATATGGTTTGATTCGCATGCTACTTCCTATCACTCCAATGGGTGTTGAAACCTGGGGAATGCTCGCAGTTATATTGTCGGTTATCGGAATCATATACGGTTCGATCATTGCGATACAGCAGCGCGATATGAAACGCCTAATCGCGTATTCATCTTTCGCTCACGTTGGCTTAATGTCTGCTGGTGTTTTCTCTGTTTCTGAAAATGGTTTACAGGGTGCGATGGTTCAAATGCTTGCGCACGGTGTAAACGTTGTAGGGATGTTCTACATCGTAGATTTGATACAATCACGTACCAAAACACGTTATTTGGATCAACTTGGAGGTATATCTCAATCTTCTCCTCAATTCAGTATCTATTTTATGATTCTGCTTTTAGGAAGTGTTGCATTACCTCTTACCAATGGATTCCCAGGGGAGTTTTTATTGCTTTCAAGCGTATTTAACTACAACGCCTGGCTAGGAGCCATTGCAGGATTGACCATCATTCTTGGTTCAGTGTATATGCTTCGCCTCTATCAAAAGTCGATGTTCGGACCAAAATCGAATTGGGCAGAGGGCTTTAAAGATCTAACGATGAACGAACGCTTGGTGCTTTTACCGCTTGCGATAATGGTTTTCTGGATTGGTATATACCCCAACACTTTCCTGAAAATATCAGAACCTGCGGTGAACCAAATTTTGCAGATCATTAATAACTAATCCTTTAAGGATTAAACATAATAAATACAGCTCAGGCTTCTTACGAGGGCCAGAAGCTAAAAATCAGTGACAAACGATAATAAGTAATATATGTATCCCATTGTATTGTTGTCAGTTTTTGGAATCGCGTCGCTCTATTTAGGGTTCTCGAAATCTAAAAATATCCTTTTGCCATCTGTTCTCTTTTTTCTGGCAGTTGCGCTGGCAGGCAATTTTATAGACTGGAATCAGGGCCAAGTTTTATATTTCTATGATATGCTCCGTGTCAACAACCTGACCATGGCATTCAATGGAATTGTGTTGATTTCTGCCTTTATGATTGTTGCCATTTCTGGTGGATTCCAGGATAATGCGGATTCTGAACCCGCCGAATACTACGGGCTCATGCTCTTTTCACTGGTGGGGGCCATCATGATGATCGGCTTTGAGCATCTGATTATGCTATTTATCGGTGTGGAAATACTTTCTGTGGCCATGTATGTGCTTACCGGTAGTAATAAGAGAAACTTGAGATCTAATGAAGCTGCTCTAAAATACTTTTTGATGGGAGCATTTGCAACCGGGTTCATGCTATTTGGTATGGCGTTACTTTATGGTGCAACAGGCTCATTTAGTTTGGTTCAAATACAATCATTTGTACTCACAGCACACGCCGCTACCCCGTCTTACATGATGTACGCTGGATTGCTACTTCTATTGATCGGATTGCTTTTCAAAGTTTCTGCGGCTCCTTTTCACTTCTGGACTCCAGATGTATATGAAGGTGCACCAACCATTTTTACAACATTCATGTCAACGATTGTAAAAACCGCAGGTTTTGCCGCAATCTATCGTCTTCTTGAACATTCATTTACCGGTGTATATCATTTCTGGTGGATCGTTATTGCTGCTATTACCATACTGACACTTCTGGTGGGTAACATTGGCGCAACCAGCCAAAACAGCTTTAAAAGAATGCTGGCCTATTCTGGTATTTCGCATGCAGGTTATTTACTCATTGCGGTTACTGCCCTTTCTAAGCCTACCGAAAATGCCATTGTATTCTATTCCTTAGCTTATTCTCTTGCCACCATCTGTGCATTTGCCGTATTGATGCTTGTATCTAAGGAAAATACCTTGGAAGGTCAGCCCGATGAACGTTTTGAGGCTTTCAATGGTCTAGCGAAAAACAATCCTTTGCTGGCATTTGTACTTACGGTTTCTATGCTTTCTCTTGCAGGTATACCGTTAACAGCTGGTTTCTGGGGTAAGTTTATGGTGTTTACCAGTGCAGCCGACAGGGGTATCATCTGGATTACCGTAGTGGCTATTCTGATGTCAACGGTGGGTCTTTACTATTACTTCCGTGTAATTATTGCTTCTTACCTTAAGGAAGGAAACCTTATCAAAATACGAGTTGCTCCATTTTATCTCGTTGTGTTATTGCTGGCTACGTTCCTGACATTACTGTTCGGCTTAGCCCCAGGTCTTCTGGAAGGAATTATATAACACTTCATAATACTGATTGAAAGGGGGTTGCATTACGGTGCAACCCTTTTTTGTTACTTATCTCTATTGTCACGTATATGTAAAAAAGAAAGTTGGTA
>CALGRQ010000119.1 GCA_937880795.1 uncultured Dyadobacter sp.
ACCCAGGAAGCTTTTACTTTTGGTTGTGTCTTGTTGATTTTTTTTACCTAAAAGACTTAGAAGGTTTCCTCCATAGTCAATACCTCCTAAAAGGATAAATTGATTTTTGCTGAAGGGTTTGGGTTGTGGTCTGAAAGCAATGTTATAATTCGATCCTAGGATTAGAAATTGCTGATCAACTAGTTTATAGTACCTGTCTACCTCAAGTGGGCTCAAGGTCTCAGCAATTTTTCCTAATAACTCTGTATTAACATTGCTTGGCATAACATAGTTGACGGCAATGGGGGTAAATGTATGTTCTAATCGGGAACTTTTACTCCAAATATATGACCAGTCGCCTCGGATAGAAGTTGCCGTATAGAAGCCTTTCTGTACCCTGTTTTCATAGTTTAGCGCCAAAACTGTTTTTGGTAGAGCCTGGCTTTTTTCAGGTCGTACTCTAACGAAAGGAATCAAGAAACGCGGAAAAGATAGACTAACTTGCGTTCCATACCGAACAAACTCGTTGCCCACTTTATTTGGATTTTCTACCTTATTACCGCCCAACTGTACATCAAAGCCATAGTAGGCACTGATGCTAAAAATCTCCGCACCTTTAAAAAAATTTCTGTTTTTCCAATTCAATGTTAGGTCAGCCCCACCCAAGTTATTGGATTTAGTACTGGCACTTATGACGGTCTGTAATGACTTTTTTTTCATTGGTCCCAAGTCGTAATGAACATCGAGCAAAGCGGAGTCGGAGCGCGGAACCAGTTCAAAATTATTCTTTACAAACTTGAAGTTCTGAAAATTGACCAGTCTGGTAACAGAAATATTTTGAGTAGTATTGGTATATAAATCACCTTTGCGAAAACCAATCGCATCATAAAAAATGCGCCTTTTATACATTTCGCCTGGATCTTTGACAATTATACCGCGACGGCGCGGCTGTCGAATTGCCGTGCTATCCGCTTTGTCATGTTCCTGGCTACCCGTGTTTACATAAATATTGTTGATATAATATTGTTTTAAGGCCGTTTGCACTGTTTCCTTTTTTAATTCCAAATAGACATTGACCTGCTGCGGGCCTAGTGTAGAATCTTGTTTGCCGATCGTAGAATCTACCTTGGCAATCAGATAATCTGGATTGAAATAGTAATAACCTTTACTTTTTAGCTCCTGGTCAATACGGGTTCGCTCGGCTGAAACGATATCCAACCGAATCGGGTCGCCCTTTCGGAGGTAAGATTTCTTTTGAGCAACAACCAGATCTTTATTGAATTGGCTACTGTCTGGTACCACAAAGTTGACTTCATTAATGACATACCGAGGCATTACATAAGCTTCATACTCTGCTATTGCCGTTTTCTTTTTACTAACATTTAATTTGCCCTTTGCAGACGAACGGTAATAACCTTCATTGTCCATATAGCCCACCATATTGGCTGCATTGATATTCACCAGACGCTGTGTTGCAAAGACAGGAGGTTCACCCAATTTTTTTCTAAACCAACTCCGAAGTCCACCTTCATCTTTGGGTTCACCAATGAAGTAATGAAACCATACTTTCCATGGGAATCCAAATATGGTTTTATTGGAAGTCGGTTTAATGATTTCGGTGAGGCCTTCTTCCAGTCCGGAAACATTTGGTTTGTATATAGAGTCCGGCTTTACTTTAACGGTGTTGCCTATATACAAGCTTTGTCCATTCGGTACGTACTTTTGCACCGAACAGCTACTCAACAAGAGACATATCGCAAGAAAGGCTAATATATTAATTCTCATTTTTTTGCTTTTGGAAAACTTCACGGAACAGATCATAGTCTGCTGTGATAATAAAACTGACCCCGGTTTCAATAATAAATCCTTCCAGGATGGACTGATACTGATTTTTACGGTAGCCCCGGAACATATAACGCCCATCTTTGCTCAACGAATAATCCAAGGCAAGATTATCGAATACCTGAGACGAGCTTGGGGTTTGGCTTTTACTTTCTAATTCAAAGTTTTTACCAATAGATATTTTTAGCCGATCGCCCATAAATGCCTTACTTAGGCCCACATTTAAGTCTGTACGAGCACCTGCCCCCTGTTCTGTTGTGGAGTTAAGGTCCAGGTCGAGATTCACTCCCTTTACAAGATCAGATGCGAGATTATTTAATTGATCGCTTAAAAGTTGGCTTACACTTTGGCGAGCTATCGCTTCTGCACTGGATCCGATGTTGAAACCTGAAGTGGTTTGTTCCGTAATGAAGCGGTTTGTAATCAGCAGTGCAAACGCCTGTTTGTTCATTTCGGAAGGGTTATTCTTCATGTCGTACCAGAACGTCTGTGAAGTAATATCCTTCTGCACATTCGGGGACACTTCCTCCCCGGGCTGTACATTAAACGTGATATTGGGAGCAGATAGGTTTCCTGTGATGATGATCTGGACATCAATCGGTATTTTTCTATCGCCTTTATAGTTATTGTCAATGGACCCCGGATCCACCATCACCTGGTATACAGCGGTGATATTCAGATCAGCCTTCATTGGATCACCCGTCCAAATGAGGTTACTTCCTTTTTGTATCTCAAATTTTCGTTTCAGGATTTGTAACGTTAGATCATACGAACCCTGGGTTAGGTCATATGCACCAATGAGGTATAGCTGTCCGTTTGGTGCTACACCTGTATTCAGTTGGGCATTTCCTTTTAGCTTAATATTGTCGCCGTTCAATTCATCAATCACAACTTTGAAATCCGATTTGTCGTCGACATCTATGTCTAACGATACTTCTGATGCAAAATCCACCATGATCTGCTTCGGACTCTCAACCGAATCTACCTGCGCAATCTGGGTGGAATCGCTCATATCCACAAATTCGATTACACCTTTGCTTGCATCTCCGGTTTCCGTGGCTTCGTTGGTCATAACAAACGTGATATCACTACCAGAATCCACTTTCACCTTTCCATCCACCACAGATTTGCTACCTTTTCCTTTTACCGTAAGATTGGCATCGATGGCAGCTTTTCCAAAGAACATTTCATTTTGTTTCTGGGTGGAGTTCAGTACCGTGAAGTTTTTAGCGCCGATGTTTAGATTGTATCCTACATCGGGTAGGGTAGCAATGTTCACGTTACCATTAATTTTCATTTGCTGTTTAAGTGAATCAGCAATAATGAAATTATTGAAATTGATATTCTGACCATTAAACTGGATCTTCTGCTTATCCAAAGAATAGCGAGCTCCTAGCTGCGTAACATTGAAAGCAACATTGTTAAAATCAACTGATCCATTCAATTTAGGGCTATCCGGAGAGCCCGTAATTTGGGTGGTTCCGGAAAGATTTCCTGTTGCATTTCGTAGTTCGCCAAAACTGAATGCTTCAACGGTTTCTGCGCTTAATTTACGTAAGTCCATTTTAAAGTTAAGTGGACTGCTGTTGTCTTTCAGGTTGTAACTTCCACCCACCCGCATGTCGTTTTTATCACTTAGTAGTGACATGCCGACGCGAATCATATTTTCGGTTTCGTTTGTGGACCTCAGGCTGAGATTACCCACCGGGATTTTCATTACAGCCATACTGTCTATCGTAAGTCGACCTGTATAAACCGGTGATGTCATATAGTCACTCAATAAAATCTTCCCTTTTAGTAAACCGGTAGCAAGTGTTGAGTCGCGAGTTACAATGGCTATCATCGGTCCAATGGAAATGTTTTCCATTTCAATATCGAGTGGACTATTGGGCTCGGGTGTGGTAGAGTTGATCGTCAGTGATTGTTCTCCATCCCGAATCACGATGTTATTGACGAAGACACTATCCGTTGCATACTGAACGTAGCCGGATGTATCAGTTTCCCAATTTCGGTAATTGAGTAGGAGTTTGTCGCGCAAATTCAACCGGTAATTTTTATCTGTTACCAACAAATCTCCTTTTAGTTCATGTTGCTCTACTCTGGCAGAATCGCGAACGGTAAAGTCAAACTTGATATCATTGTTGGCGATAATACTTTCCAGTGAAGCATTTTGCATGCGAAAACCGCCCGTATTAATCAAACCCAAAGTTGAATTCAACGTGGCGTTTTGTTGCAAGTTGGTAAACTGAACTTGCACATTTTCGGTACGGAGGCTGTCATACTCTACAACGGGTACTTTTACAGTTGCCACAATGGAAGAATCTTGCTGGTTATTCAATTTCGCCTGAAACTGAATAGGCTTCATTTCGGTAAGTTGCGGAGCAAATATTTTGAAGACAGGGTGGTTGGTAAGCGTGGCATTAAGGCTAAAATTTACCGGCTTAGTTACTGGTGTATAGGTCATGCCTGGTGCTTTCAAGTGTTTTCCCACTTCGGTCAACAAAGCATCTGCGACTTCTGTATATACAAAATCGCCTTTCATTTGCGCCTTCAGAAAAGGAGCGTCAACGTTAGCCTGACGCTGACCTGCTGAATCAGTAAGGACCATATTGATGTTGGAAATGCCAATCGGTTTGCCATGATGCGTGAGTACAACGTCATTCATTTTTACGGTCCCCAATGGATTCTCAGGATTAGTAGAAGGCATATCTACTTTAATATCTCCTTTAATTTGCAGAGCCTCGTTGTATAGATTTAAAGCCGTCAAGTTGAGATGATCAATATTGACGGCACCTTGTACGGATGGAAATTCTTTTGACAGATCAGCCTTTCCATCGATGCTTACCTTGATGTTGTCATCATTCATCTTGGCCGAAATATCAGCTAAACCTCTGTCTATTTTGCCGGTTAGATTAAGATTTTGGTATATATAACCCTTAATATCAGCGCTATGAACGGTTCCGTTCAGCGTTGCCTGCATATTTTTAGGATCATAGCCTACGCCACTAATATCCGCAGACAGGCTTAGTTTTCCCATTTCTGTGGGAGGCTGTATCATTAGCTTACCCAGATCAAATTCCTGAAAACCTAAGGTTCCGTTATATTCAGCCTGAAGGCTATCTGTTATATTTTTTAGGGTACCGACAAATGAGCCAACACCAAAAGATGTTTGAAGGGTAGTATTCAGTGTAAGGTTGGCCATAGAACCATTGATTTTACCTGAAATCTTAATTTGCTCAGGCAATTCGATGGACGATGGCAATGTACTGTCCGGTAGTATTTTGAGTAAATCCTGACGGGAGGTTGACATCTCACCTATATTCAAATCCAATGCCAGTTTGTCCGCATTGGGTAAT
>CALGRQ010000120.1 GCA_937880795.1 uncultured Dyadobacter sp.
AGCTTTATAAAGCCGCTATTGGTAAATTTAAGTGCGTTGCCTAATAAGTTAACGAGGATTTGATTGAGCCTATACGCGTCTCCTATTAGGAAGTTAGGGACATTTTGGTCAATCTTGAAAATCAGATCAATACCTTTTTCTTTCGCCTTTACAACAAATGTGTTCTTAACATATCCCAGTTTCTCACGGAGGTCAAATTCAAAATTGGCTAGATCGAATTTGCCCGCCTCGATTTTAGAAAAATCAAGAATGTCGTTCAGAATAACCAGTAGATTATCCGCTGAATATTTAATTGTATTCAGATACTGACTGTTTTGACCGGAGAAATCGCTTTCCAGGAGCAAATCGGTAAAGCCAATGATGGCATTCATTGGAGTCCGAATCTCGTGACTCATGGTAGACAGAAAGTCTGATTTGATCCTGGCAGCTTCTTCCGCTTCTTTTTTTGCCCGAATCAATTCATTTTCCATGAATTTTCGGCGGGTGATATCGATCGCTGTACCCAGTACTTCTTGTACTTCACCTTTCGAGTTTCGTTTAAAAACTACTTCCCTGGTAATGATCCATACTTCGGAACCATTTTTATGTTTGAGCCGGAACTCCCTTTCCACCACCTCTCCATCGGCAACACACTTACGTATATGCTGGTAATGTTTTTTGAATATGGGAAGATCTTCCAGGTTAAATATTTTAAAGAAGATATTCTCGTCATTAGAGGTATTGCTGGTCTCCTGCTCTGAATAGCCCAGAATATTCCAAATTTGCTTGTTTTGAAATATTTTAACCCAATTCTCTATATCAATTACATAGATGATATTGGGCGAGAGGAAGGCTACTTTATCGATAAATTTTTCTTTTTCGGCTAATTCTATTTGGGTTTCAACTCTTTTTCGTTCCATCTCCATCATCTGAAACATGGTATGAAACGTCTTTGTGAGCTTCTCAGTAGTGATCTCTACTTTTGGAAAGTAATCCATAGCTCCTGCTTTCATCATTTCCACGGCTATCCGTTCATCCCCCTGGGATGTAAGAATGATAACGGGTAAATTAGGCGCCATGCCCTTAATTTTCTTGAGCAGTTCTAACCCATTGGTTTTGGGGAGCTGATAGTCTATAAATACGCAGTTGGGAAGCCATGTTTCCAATAACAACAAAGCATCTTCCGCATATTTGCAGACCCTAATTTCCGATATATCCACCTGGCTTTTTGTGATGGCACGGCGAAATTCCATGGCATCAATACGGTCGTCTTCTACAAGCAGGATACTAAGCGGATTCATAAAATGATATCGATTGGTGTATTGTGATGAAGATTACCCAGGATACTCGCACAGCGCCCAGTAGCTGTTCAGCGTGGAAACGGCTGAAATGAAACGATCCATGGACAACGGTTTAAGTATATAACCGGCCACGTTGAGATTGAACGCATCGATTTTATCACCGTCTTCGTTGGAGGTCGTCATTACAAAAACGGAAAGTTTACTAAGCGCCTGATCCTGACGAATCTCTTTCAGAAATTCAATGCCGCCCATGCGGGGCATGTTTAAGTCGAGCAGTATAATTTTAGGCTTTGGCGCATCTACATCCTTAGAGCGAAGAATTTCCAGCGCTTCAATTCCATTGTGTGCAACAATGAGTGGGTTACTAATATTGTTCTTCTTAAAAGCTCGCTTTATGTTCATGATATCTACCTCGTCATCCTCTACGAGCAGGATGGTCATCGGTACTAAGTTGGGGTTCGACATGATCGCTAAATTATGGTTGTATTGTTTTGCTGAGTATACAATTATTTGGTAATGAGTGAATCGTCTAATTTTTGGGCCATGTAAAATGAAAAGTTGTTCCTTCCTTCATGGTGGATTCTACCCTTATAATTCCCTTCTTTTCTTCAATGATTTTCTTCACGATCGCCAATCCTACTCCCGTACTTTCTATTTCATCGCGTGATTGCAGTGTTTGAAAAATAACGAATATTCTATCGTGAAACTCCGGGCTTATTCCTGGTCCATTGTCCCTCACAAAGAACGTTGTTTCGGTTTTTGTGTCTGTCCAGCCAATGGTGATTTCTACGTTTTCTTTATCGTTGTATTTGATACCGTTAGAAATGAGATTTTGCAGAATTTGAACCAAAGTGATTTTTTCCGACAATAAAGAAAGTTTTGGATCTCCTTCTATATGAAAGTGTATAGGATCTTTACTCTCAAAATTCTGACACAGATCGTCAACAATACTTTTGACCAAAAACTTCTCCTTAACCGGCTTAATACGCCCGGCCCGGGAATAAGAAAGTATACCATTGATCAAACCTTCCATCCGACGAACGCGTCCACGCAACAGTTTAAACTGTTCTTGGGTGTCGCCTTCCAACATCTCACCTATATCTTCTTCGATCCATTCCGATAAGTTATTGATGGCGCGTAAGGGTGCTTTCAGATCGTGGCTTACAACATATGCAAACTGATCCAGTTCGGCATTAATTTTTTCCAGATCTCGCATATACGACTGGAGTTTTTTTCCAGCCTCTACACGCTCTGTAATATCGGTGATGAACGCCAAAATAAAGCCTTCCCCATTTGTAGTGTGGTGTTTCACGCTAATTTCTACCGGGAAAGAGGTGCCATCACTGCGTTTATGAAAACCATTTACTTTAAGCTTAGGTACGCGTTTGAGCTCCTCAACATAGTTTTTCCAGGTTTCGGCATCTTCGAACACTTTTTCAATTGTGCCGATATGCGTACCGATAATCTCGGCTGGACTTTTACCCAGTCGGCGTGCCGCTTCGTGATTTACAAATACAAGCTTACCCTTTTCATCTGTAATCTGAACTGCCTCACTGGATTCATTAAACCATTCAACCAAACGATTGATCTGAACATCTTGTTGCTTCCTTGCGGTTACATCCATAAATGTTCCTATATAACCTGAATGTTCGTTTTCAGTAGAAATATGATGACGTAACGAAACCCGAAGCCATTTTTCTTCGTTTGTTGCGGTCATCACTTTTACCGTTTCTTCAACAACTTCTTTACCTGATTTAAACTGCTGCGTTATTTTTTTTCTCGTGGTTGGAGATGTTAAAAAATCCTTCCAGTTTTTATTCAAACAATCAGCAATTTTATATCCGGTTACCGTTTCCCATGCGCTATTAAGATATATAATGGATCCTTGCTTGTCTACCTGTACCAATACCTCCGAAATGCTACTCACTACTTCTTGAAGTAATCTGTGGGTAGATGCAGCTTCTTCTGTTTTCTTTTCAGCAATTAGGCTTAATTCTCGATTGTTCCGGACCATTTCATTGGAACTCTCTTCTAATATGTGTTCTGCACGACCTAGCTCTGCCTGAAAACTTAAATAGGCATTATTAACAGATTCCAAAAAGGCGAACATAGCTGGATCGTTTTCCAGTTTTGTAGGCAGGAATTGTTGGATCTGTTGCTGTAATTGCTGATGGTAGTTTACTACTAAGGAATGATTATTCAACATTTTATTTTCTCTGATAGAGATTATTTTTAGTTTGTGTGCGAAGTTTTTTGATGGTATATGGTTGAATTATTTTTCAAAAAAGACCTCAAATTTGGATACTTTTTCTATTCATGATGCGATCGTTAGATATAAGTATTTTCCTGTTAAAGTATTAAAGATGAATAATATATATATTCTTGTAGAATGCGTTTTAAATACAAGTTACAAAAAAAAACGAGGAGAAAATTAAAATTGAGGTTGAGGGTAAATTAAATCTACATCCTTAATTCATGGATGGGAATGAAATGCCTTTTATCTTGCGAAATAATTCTACCGCGTAGAGGTCTGTCATTCCAGATACGAAGTCCAGTACTGTTTGTATTCTACTATAATCATCCGTTTTTGTAGTTAAAAACTGCTTAGGAATTAAATCAACCAGCTTTCTGGTATAGTGAGAATCATTTTGCAAATAAGCAGGAATAAATTCCTCCAATAATCCGCCCATCACCTTAAAACCCGCAACTTCAATTTGCACGACGGATGAATAATTATATATCCTCTTAATCGAAATATCTCTAATTTCCTTCATGACGGAACGGTATGGTTCATCAATTTGATCAATCAAACTAAAATTAAAACTTCCGTCAAGAATTGCTTTTTGCTCTTTGTAAAATAGTTCGGAACAGGCCGTAATCAAGATTTGTATACTTTTTGCCCTTAGTAAGCTTATTTTTGCATCGTCATCGTCAATATCGGCGAGGCGACTAGGTAATTTGGGGTCGTTGCATAATTTTAAAAGGAGCGTTTCTACATC
>CALGRQ010000121.1 GCA_937880795.1 uncultured Dyadobacter sp.
AGCACCTTTAATGTAAAAGACCGCCTCAATGGTATTTGAGACGGCCTCCTTTTTTGCTATATACTCCCCCCATTCGGCACATATTTTAAACCCTTTACTTACCAAAAACCTCAAAAATCTAATAAAGATTTAATACGAATCGTGCTTCATACATCACAAGGCCTGCGTTACTTGAATTTTAGATCTTTTTGTTGCATCTGTATATAGATTACTATCGGTTACATTTATACTTTTGCAACACATGTTCATCTACGATAACTCGTATTGAGCAAATAAAAAATAACCTAAACCACTCAAGTATTCAATATATAATTTGAATACCTAATTATTGCAAAATATGTATCATCGAGGTTTACTCGGCACTACTGCATTACTCGGACTATTCCATTTAGTTCCGATCCATGCAACAGCCCAATCGCTCAGCATTCATGATGCCGTTGAAACGGCTCTTCACAATTATGGCAGTATTAAGGCCAAAGCGACTTATATTGATGCTTCGAAAGCCAGTGTCATGCAGAGCAAAAAAGATTATATGCCTAATCTAAATGTCTCCTTGCAACAGGATTACGGAACGGTCAACGGGCAAAATGGGCCTCTGTATGGGATGGGGCTTGCCGTAGCATCCTCCGGACTTCCTCTACCACATCAAAATTGGAACGCGGCATTTGGAGCACTATATCTGACCAACGTAAATTGGGATTTTTTTGCTTTTGGGCGCGCCAAAGAAAAAATAAAGGTAGCTCAGGCCATTGTTAGTCGGGATGAATTCGATTTGGAACAGGAAAAGTTTCAGCACGGCATCAAAGTTGCCGGTGCTTACCTCAACCTGCTGGCCGCACAACGACTGATCCGTTCCTGGGAAAACAATCTGAACCGTGCTCAGTCTCTCAAAAATATAGTGGTTACCAAAGTTAAAAATGGACTCATACCTGGTGTAGATTCATCTTTAGCCAATGCAGAAGTTTCCAATGCCAAAATTTCCATCACCCAAGCCCGTGATTACGAACAAGAACTAGCAGGGAAATTGGCACAACTCATGGGCACAACCGAGCAAAACTTCAACTTAGATACATTGTTTGTTAGGCAAATTCCCGGTACCAATACTATTTCTGCGAGCCAAGTAAAACATCCTTTACTTCAATATTATAGTGAACGAATCGCTGTCAGCAATCAGCAGGCACAATATTTCCAAACATTAAGCTATCCTACTTTTTCCTTATTTGGCGTGTTTCAAACAAGAGCATCGGGGTTCTCGTCCTCTTACGCAACCAATCAAAATGCCTATACACAAAATTATTTTGAAGGCATAAAACCG
This sequence comes from uncultured Dyadobacter sp., assembly GCA_937880795.1. Classification (GTDB taxonomy): domain Bacteria; phylum Bacteroidota; class Bacteroidia; order Cytophagales; family Spirosomataceae; genus Dyadobacter. The sequence goes on from CALGRQ010000121.1 coordinate 1,316, forward strand.
GTGCGTTCCAATTACCTGCTTGGTTTTGGGGCCACCTGGAATTTTACCAGCATATTAAGGGTAAAACAACAAGTGGCTTCTCAAAAGTTTGTTTCGCAGGCATTACAAGAAGAATATCACCTCATCGATAACCAGATTCACAATCAGCTTCTCGTTTCGGAGAATAAAATCCTTAATGCCATAGCCAACTATCAGGAAGCTCCTGTGCAGGTACAGTCTGCCGCCGATGCATATTTACAGAAAAGCGTATTGTATAAAAACGGGCTAACAAACATGGTGGATATGACCCAGGCATTATATGTACTAAACCGAGCGGAAACAAGTCGGGATGTTGCCTTCATTAACGTTTGGCAAGCCTTGCTTTTAAAATCGGCCGCCACAGGGGACTTATCGCCATTTCTAAAATTTTAAAAGATTCTACCCATTAAGTAATCAGGTATGACCTGACCGACTATTCCTTAACCATATGGATTTAATTCGTTTCGCCCTTCGCAAACCCATCACCATTATGGTGATTGTCGCCGGTTTGCTTTTTTTTGGGATAAATGCCATCAGAACCATCAAGGTGGACATTTTTCCAAAACTTGATTTGCCTGTAATGTATATAGCCCACCCTTTTGGTGGCTATACTCCCAACCAAATGGAGACTTTCTTCGGAAAACAATACGTTAACATTTTGTTGTATGTGAACGGGATCAAGAGTATTGAAACCAAAAATACCCAGGGACTTACCTTGATGAAGCTAAGTTTTTACCCAGGTACAAACATGGCCCAGGCTTCTGCCGAACTTAGTGCGTTTACCAATCGTATACAGGCAGTCTTTCCGCCCGGTTCCAATCCACCGTTTATTATACGTTTCGACGCGTCGACACTACCGGTAGGTCAGTTGGTTTTATCAAGTGAAACAAGATCTAACAACGAGCTCCTCGATTTGGCCAACGTTTACGTTAGATCGTCCTTTTCACAAATTCCCGGTTTAGTTTCTGCTCCGCCATTTGGAGGTAATCAGCGAACAATCGTGGTTAAAGCCGATCCTGAGCTTCTTCGGTCTCACAACATGACTGTGGATCAGCTGGTGGAAGCCATCAAATTGAACAATCAGACAGCCCCTTCCGGAAACGTTCGTATTGGCGACAAAAACTATATAACACCCACCAATACAACCATCAAGACGGTTAAAGACTTCGAAAATGTGCCTCTGTTTAAAGGAAACGTTCAAAATCTGTATTTGCGTGATGTGGCTACTGTTGAAGATGCAGCTGATATTACCTCTGGATATGGGCTCGTAAATGGCAAAAGATCGGTATATCTCAGTATAGCGAAAGGTGCTGACGCTTCAACCTGGGAAGTAGTACAAAACCTAAAAAAAGCTTTACCCCGAATTCAAAGTACGCTACCCGAGGACGTGAAAGTAAGTTATGAATTTGACCAATCGGTATATGTTATGAACTCTGTCATGAGTTTGCTAACCGAGGGAGTTATTGGCGCTATTTTAACGGGCTTAATGGTACTTCTCTTTTTGGGAGACGCCAGAGGAGCACTCATTGTGATCCTGACCATACCGACGTCGATCATTGCCGGAGTTCTTTTCTTAAACCTGTTTGGGCAAACCATTAATATAATGACGCTCAGTGGATTGGCGCTTGCAATTGGTATCCTTGTCGACGAAAGTACGGTGACAATTGAAAATATACACCAACACTTTGACATGGGTAAACCCAAAGCCCTTGCCATTTGGGATGCCTGTCAGGAAATTGCATTTCCCAAGCTCCTTATTTTGTTCTGTATACTTGCCGTTTTTGCACCTGCTTTTACCATGGGAGGAATTCCTGGATCTTTGTTCCTACCCCTCGCACTTGCCATCGGATTTAGCATGATCGTTTCTTATTTTCTTGCGCAAACTTTTGTGCCCGTGATGGCGAACTGGCTCATGCGTGTAAAGCATCACAAAAAAGCAGATGGGACGGAAATGACTGATGCCGAAGAATTTAAGGCCGCAGGTATAGGACGGAACAACACGGAATTAAAAGAGCACCTTGCTCACAAAGGGGATCTGGACAGCAACGGTAAGATCAGCCTATTTGAAAGAATGAGAATACGTTTTGTTCGCTTCCTCAACCGAATGATGCCTTACCGGAAGGCGGTTGTTACAGGGTATCTTGTTATTACGACTGGTATAGCAGGCCTCATGGTCACCCATATTGGAAAAGACGTACTCCCTAAGGTAAATGGTGGCCAGTTTCAGGTTAGACTTCGTGCCGAAGAAGGGACGCGAATTGAGCGTACTGAGCAAAAAACGCTTAAAACCATTGAGATCATCAACCAGCTCGTAGGGAAGGAAAACGTGGCTGTTACATCAGCATATGTTGGACAACATCCAGGCTTATTTTCCATCAGCCCTATATACTTATGGATGAGCGGGCCGCAGGAAGCTGTCGTTCAAGTCGCCTTTAAACATGGCTTTCACACCGATTTGGACCTATTGAAAGAAAAAATCAGAAGCCAGGTGAAACAAACCATACCCGGCCTAAAATTGTCATTTGAACCTATCGAACTAACAGATAAAATCCTCAGCCAGGGTTCACCCACCCCTATCGAAGTTCGGATGTCGGGGCGAAATAAGAAACTCAACGAAGAGTATGCTCAAAAGGTGATGGCTAAATTGCGGGAAATCTCCTATCTCCGGGATATTCAATTGGGACAATCTAATAAATATCCCGCCATCAATATAGAGGTAGATCGTATTAGAGCTGCACAATTGGGTGTAGATATGGCGGACATTTCTCGTTCTTTAACTGCCTCCACATCCTCATCCCGTTATACGGATAAAAATATATGGGTAGACGAAAAGGGAGGTTTTAGCTATGCGGTTCAAGTGCAGGTTCCAGAAAACAAAATGATGAGCATTAACGACATTGGGGAAATACCCCTACTTAAAAATGCCAATCGACCTATACTTCACGACGTGGCAACAATCACGCCCGACTCAACCTACGGACAAAACGACAACCTGGGTGCACTGCCTATTTTGTCGGTAACCGCTAACTTGAACGATATGGATTTAGGAGTAGCCAAGGCCGACGTGCAAGCAGCAATTGAATCATTGGGGGAATTACCAAGAGGCTTGGGCGTTGAATTGATAGGTCTGACTCAAACACTAACAGATACGCTGGATAGTCTCCAGAATGGTCTTATTGTGGCCATAGTAGTCATTTTCCTAATGTTGGCAGCTAACTTTCAGTCGTTCAAAGTTTCTGCCGTCGTACTTGCCACGGTGCCTGCCGTAATTTTAGGCTCGCTGGCATTACTATTAGTAACCGGATCAACCCTCAATTTACAGTCCTATATGGGCATCATTATGTCTGTGGGGGTATCTATCTCCAATGCCGTTTTGCTGGTAACCAATGCAGAAGATTTACGAAAATATAACGGTGATGCCATTGCTGCCGCAAAAGAGTCTGCGTCCTTACGCCTACGGCCTATATTAATGACTGCCCTTGCGATGGTGGTAGGTATGATACCGATGGCCAGCGGACTTGGAGAGGCCGGAGATCAGTCGTCGCCGTTGGGGCGCGCTGTTGTGGGCGGCCTTATAGCTTCCACCTTTGCCGCCTTGTTCATCTTGCCACTTGCATTTGCCTGGGGACAAGATAAAGCATCAACACAAAGTGTTTCCCTCGACCCTGAAGACAAGGAAAGCAAATTTTACGTACCTGTAAATCTGTAATACACCAACCTGAACCAAAGAATAATCATGAAATACATTTCAAAAATATCCTTTACTATTTTGCTGGCAACCTGCCTGGCAGGAATACAAAGCTGTAATTCCAGCAAAGCCAAGGAAGAGAATAAAAACACCTCAGAACCAACACAAGAAGCGGCAATTGAAGCATTCGTTTTAAAAAAAGGGTCACTTTCCTCCACCCTGCAAATACCGGGGGAACTCATTGCCTTCCAACAAGTAGATCTATACGCAAAAGTGAGCAGTTTTGTTAAAAAACTACATGTAGATGTGGGGTCAGAGGTACACCAGGGCCAATTACTGGCAACCATGGAAGCTCCGGAGCTTTTATCTCAATACGTAAGTAGTACCAGCCGATTAAGGTCACAAGAGGCAATATACTTGGCCAGTAAAACGAATTACGAAAGACTACTAGAAACCAGCAAAACACCAGGAACTGTTTCTCAGAATGACCTTGACCTGGCCCTGGCGAAACAAAACTCGGATTTGGCGCAACTGGAAACCGCTCGATCGGTCAGTAACGAAATAAGCGACACCCGAAACTATCTGGAAATACGTGCGCCATTTAGCGGCGTCATCAGTGCACGTAATGTGAGTACCGGCGCATTTGTGGGGCCAACAGGAAAAGGATCCGAAGCTCCCCTATTCACCCTCGTTGAACAACGAAAATTGAGATTGGTTGTCAGTATACCAGAAGCATACAATAGTTACCTTACTCCACAGAGTGAAGTACATTTCAAGGTAAAGTCTTTACAAAATGTAAGTTTTCCTGCTAAGGTATCTCGTATGGCCGGAGCATTAGACACACGCTTACGCTCCCAAAGAATCGAAATGGATGTTGTAAATCAGGATAAACGATTATTGCCAGGGATGATAGCTGAGGTATCTATCCCGCTTAGTCGGGGAGAAGGATCTTTTATCGTTCCCAAAACGGCTGTTTTAAATACAGCAGAGGGTACTTACATGATTAAGGCAGAAAACAATAAATCCGTTTGGGTTCCGGTAAAAACCGGTGCAACTGCCGATGGCAAAACAGAAATTTTCGGTGAACTTCATGAAGGAGATACCTTCTTAAAAATTGTTACCGAAGAAGTTAGAAACAATTCGGAATTGAAGAGCTTCAAGACTGTCAATATCTAACTGTCCGCTTTAATACAACGCATTCTTGGCGGGATTCAAGACAATACGTAATTTGAATCCTGCCAGGTCTGTCCTCACCTCCTGACAAAGTCCATTCTTATAGGTGTAGACACCCTGCTTACCATCAGGAAGAGTCACCCCATAATTTCCTTCCGATATTTTCCGAACAGCACACATTTCTGCGTAACGCTCAGAATAAACCTCCTTAATATCAATCGGTTCCTTATAATAAAGACTTGTTACTGTATTAAAAATGGGCGCTGTAAATTCCTTACTGGACTTTTTTTCTCCATCCTCACCCGAAAAAGAAATGCTATATGCAGACTTGGCCACACTACTAGTCCGGGTTTTTTCTTTTAAATCACCATTAACCTCATGGGCCGAAACGGCATGGACCAATTTCCCATCAACAAAACTGGCTTGTGTAGAAAACTTCCCCGAATAAAAAAGAACTTTAAAGTCAGACTCGATCCTTTGCGTTTCGGAATCCCTTCCGGCTCCATCACCAAAAACTTTCAGATTCCCAATAGTCCGTCCACCAATAATGACATCATACACGTTATGCTGCGCTTGCGTATCGAAACAGACCACCAAATATAAGATTGCAAAAAACAACATGAAGTACTTCATCAATAGGTCGTTTAACGAGATTAAAGAAATGTTCGAAGAAAAGATACAATTTTCATTCCCGGGGTTTACACCATATACCTTAACAGCAGACCGCCCGTTTATATGATTTCTCAATTTACCTCAAATTTTCATACAAAAGCAACCCTCTACATTTTATCCACTTATAACTGTCAATCTCAATCTTCCATATGGCAAAATAAGGTCGATTAAAAAGCCATTATCTCGCCATTTCTTTCTGTCATCTTCCTTTAAAATACCCATCGAATCTTACAATTAGGAGTCATTTCCATTCTTATGTATCTACAAATAATCAAAATCTTGAAAATATACAAGAAGTACCTTTTAATATTATTAAAAAAGTGCAATAAAACTGAATTTAATTGGTTGTGTATATGTTAATTTTGCATCTGAGAGTTTAATACAGCAGTTTATCATTTGAAACTGTTACTAACACACACTCAAAAATCTTTAAAAAATCATATACAAAAATTTGAATTTACTGCCGAATAGCATTTCGGAAAAATTACACTCCTATGAATTATTCAATTTTAGCCCAGTCCGATTCTCGAAAATACCTGCGCATGGCTGTGGCGGCTTTCTTCTTTGTGCAAGGACTTAGCTTTGCAGCCTGGGCCAGCCGAATTCCAGATATTAAAAATATGCTCCACCTCACCGAAGGTGGACTAGGAACTGTTTTACTGGCCCTACCCTTAGGTCTAATGGCTAGTTTACCTATATCCGGCTGGATGGTTACTCACTATGGTAGTAAAAAAATGGTTCTGATTGGTGCAATCCTGTATGCCGTTACACTAGCCTTTATCGGGTTTGTTACCAGAACTGAACATCTCATCGTTGTACTTTTCGCTTTTGGATTATGGGGTAACCTTACCAATATCGCTGTGAATACCCAGGCAGTAGCTGTGGAGCAATTGTATGGAAAATCTATCATGGCTTCCTTTCATGGTTTGTGGAGTTTGGCAGGCTTTGTGAGTGCGATGATCGGTTCCTTTTTTATATCGGCCAGGATTTCGCCGCAAATTCATTTCATTGTCATTGCCGTTGTTGCCTTTGCAATCATCTTTACTGCCTATAAGCATACCATGCCCGACAGTGCCAAACAAGAAGGTGAAGCACAACCGATGTTCGTTAAACCGGATCGCGACTTACTTATTTTAGGACTAATTGGCTTTTGTTCAATGGTCTGCGAAGGAGCTATGTTTGACTGGAGCGGTGTATACTTTCAGGAGGCAGTGCACGTACCAGCATCCATGACAACACTTGGCTATGTGGCATTTATGGGTACCATGACAGGCGGGCGTTTTGCTGGAGACTGGTTGGCAAACCGAATTGGCAGAAAAAAAATGTTACAAGTAAGTGGACTGTTTATGGGTACAGGTTTGGCCATCGCGGTGATTTTCCCCTATTTGGTTACAGCCACCATTGGTTTCCTACTTGTAGGTTTCGGAGTGTCGTCAGTAGTTCCTTTGGTATATAGCGCAGCCGGACGCTCAACAACGATGTCCGCTGGTATGGCTCTTGCGGCAGTTTCTTCCATCAGTTTTATTGGATTTTTAATAGGTCCTCCATTGATCGGCATCGTGGCCCAGTTTGCGGATCTTCGCTGGTCATTCGCGATTGTCGGTATACTTGGCTCATTAACCACGCTACTTTCATCAAGAGCTAAACTGATTGAATAGTAATCACAACTACCTATACCAAAAGAGCGACTCAAGTATTTGAGTCGCTCTTTTTTTGCGGCAAGTCTCAGTTGCTTTACCTAAATTTATCAATGTTAGATTTACAAACAGAGTTAGATATATACACTAAAATGTTTAAAACCTACTTTTATCCTTAAACCACAAACTGCTTCAAGTAATTACGGCTTGTCAAAATTGCGGCGGGAACATCTTCCACATGGCCCTCGTACGCCTTATCTTCCACCTCAATAACCACAGGTCCGCGGTATCTTACGTCGGTGAGCGCTGCAAAAAAGCCTCGCCAATTCACATCACCAAGCCCGGGTAACTTTGGAGAATGGTATTCCAATGGATTGGCCATAATACCAACTCTATCCAGTTTATCACGGTAAAGTTTGGCATCCTTTAAATGTATGTGGTGCAACCTGTCTTTATAAGCATATATAGGCTTTACCTCGTCCATCATTTGCCAAATCATGTGGGATGGATCGTAATTAAGGCCAAAAATCGGGTTAGGTATAATTTCAAACATCCTGTCCCACACCGCTGGACTAATCGCCAGATTTTTTCCACCCGGCCATTCATCGTCCGTGAAAAACATAGGACAGTTTTCAATAGCTAATTTGACCTCAGATTTAAATGGCTCTTTATTTGAAGTAATGTGGTCTTCTCTCAAGGGAAGATGATCACTTGTTTGATATGCTCGATGTAAAACTCCGATTTACCAGCATCCGGATCCAGCGGATTGGGATAGTAACCCAAAGCCGAAATTGATATACGCGACTCTTTCAGAACATACTTAATTTCTGATATCTTTTTGTCGGTAAGATTGTTAACATCTATATGTGATACCCCTGCATAACGGCGGCTATCCGCATTGTCGGTAGGCCAACACATCATCTCTACACACGAGAAACCATGATTCCCGGCAAACTTAATTACGTGTTCGAAACTAAAATCACCAAGAATGGCACTATTGAATCCTAATTTAAGCATATGAATGGACCTATATGTACTGAAAAAAAATCTGAATAACTGCGAAATTACGGTTTAGAACCATTCTTGTCATGTAAAATGAAAGAATTTCCGGAGATATTGTTCCCGAAGATCGGTAATCGACCCCATAAAAATCATGACAAGTATCAATATTACTTAAAATGATAATTTCTTTTCGATTGGGCAATCAAAAACCGGGTTTCGAACATTTTTTATCCCTCGCTACGACGCCTCATCATCCCCTGCTACCACCTGTAATCATCCTTGATGACTATTTTCTTTGGAATTTAGTAATATTGAACAACATATTATTACACCTAAACACGCATTTTAACGATGGCGGACTCCGAACAAGGCCTTGGCCGAAAAATTCTCAGCTTTTTCATTAAAGAAAGTGAAGAGGCTCAAACGACAGCACCGGAAAAGGGAATGCCTCAGTCGACGGAGCAACCAACTCCCCCAACAAAGGTTATGAACCATGCGGGCACTGCGGAAGTAGACAGAAAATTCGTGGAACACTTTGTCGACCTGCTGGAAAAGGCAAATTTGCCCGGCCCTGACTACTTTGAGTATAAACAAGCCCTTAAAAGTATGGAGGCACTGGGTTTATCGGAAGATAAGCGATACCAGGCTGCATGGGCAAGCTTTAAGGCGATGGGTGGCGTTACAGACACATCCATACTCACCACCTCAGCAGGGCAATATCTTGGCATCTTGGATAAGGACCGTTCAGCTTTTTTAAAAGATGTAGACAAGACTATCCAGGACAGAGTTGGTGCTTTACAACAAGAGCATAAAAAACTTGAAGAGAATAATGTTTCCATCAAGCAGCAATTAGCCGAACTTCAGAAAAAAATGGAGGACAACAGCAATCGACTAGGCCAGATTGCTGGGGAAATAACAGAACAAACAGCCCGAATTAACCTAAGTAAGGACAGTTTTGAATTTACGTACAACAGTTTTGTGAGTCAAATCAAGTCGGATCTTGAACAAATTACTAAATACTTAAAATAATAAACTAACCCAACCAATCATTATGGCAACACCGGATTTTAGTCAAATTGGCGGCCCGCAGGAAGATACCTCGCGCCGGTCGTATTGGAGCAAACCCGAAGGGGTTACCTCGTTGCTGTTCCTGGGTGCAGCAGGTGCCGCAGTTCTGTATTATTGGAATAAAATAGCCGGTTTTCTCATCGAGGTAACACAAAATACACTGTACCTGGGCTTTCTAATGGCTATACTAGCTGTGGTTATATTTCTTTTGACCAGTAAGGATGTACGTACAGCTGTGTTTTTCCTATTCAAAACCCTCATGCGTAAAATCACCGGACTCATCATTAAGCTGGATCCCATTGCCATCATGAAAATTTACATTGATGATCTAAAAGATAAGCGTGAGAAGATGCAAGGACAGATCAACACGCTGGCAGGACAGTTGGTGAAATTGAATAAAAACATCAACGAAAATAATGAGCAGATCAAGCAAAAATTTGCAGAAGCCAACAAAGCCAGCACCATGTTAGATCGCCCCGGTATGAAAGAAACGGCCTCCCTAGCCACCATAGAAGGTGCAGGTTTGCAAGAAATGAACGAAAAGCTCTTTCCGCTTCAACGCAACATGAAAACTGTTCTTGAATTCATGGAAAAAGTAAACAAAAGTGCCGACTACATCATTAAGGAAACGGAAATCAAAGTAAAACTTAAGGAGGCCGAATACAGAATTGTAAAGGAAAGTTCCAATGCGCTACGTACTGCTGTGAGCATTTTCAAGGGGAATCCTGATAAAAAATTCTATTTTGACGAATCCATGGAGTACATTCAGGACGATATGAGCCAAAAATTAGGCGAAATGAAACGTGCAATGGACCTATCCCTTGACTTTATCAACGGAGTAGATGTACAAAATGGCCTATTGTCGGATAAAGGACAAGCAATGCTTGAAGCTTACAATCACGGAGAATTTAAGCTTATTCAACTGGATGCTCCACCATCAGGCTCATCCAAAAACACCAATATTCCCAAAGATTCCAGTTATAAGGGTTTACTAGATTGAGTTTACATTTTTAATATTTACAATAATTTACAAAATTATATAAATTAACATTTATACATCATGAAAAGACTTACTGTTGCGGGAAGATTAATGATAACCGCATTAATTTTAGGGGCCCTATTTTTTGGCTACAAGTATCTAGGGGGCGAAACAGCGATGAATAAAATGGCTGCTGATAAAGCCCAGCAAACAGAGACCTATCCATCAGGAGATCCGAGCACGCCTACATCGAGTAACAACTCCGATACAGAAGCTACTGATACACGAGGACAAGCCTTTAACTATACGCCCCCAGCCCCGGTAAACGGAACACTCAAAGGTGTTGTAGAATTGGGAGCAAGTGGATTTAACTCATTCATTATCAAAGTCGATAAAGAGAAAAGATGGAGCCTAGAAAAGTCTGAGTTTGGCAACAGCCTGGTTACAGAAAATATGGCTACTGACGAAGATATCCGAATGGGATTAAAAAAATACATCGGTACCATGCTCGATTATGGCGTTGGAGCACGCGAAATACACTTCGTAGTAAGCTCAGGTGCCGCCAAAGCCGAGGTAACCCAGAAAATAACAAAAGGGCTCAAATCGCTAAATTATGTAGTAAATCAGGTTACTGCCGAACAAGAAGGACAGTATGCTTTGAAGGCTGTTTTACCGCAAGACTATGCAAACAAGGCATTTGTAGTAGATATAGGCTCAGGAAATACTAAAATTTCGTGGATGAAAGGCTCAAATGTAACTGCGATCGAAACCTATGGAGCAAAGTATTTCCAGGATGGCACCAACGACGATAAAGTATACCAGGAAGTGCTGTCGAAGGCTAAACAGGTTCCTACCGAATTACGCAATACCTGCTTCATTATTGGTGGTGTACCCTTTGAAATGGCAAAGGAAAGCAGACAAGGAAAAGAGAGATTTACAATATTAAACACACCTCTATCGTATTCAAAATTAACAAATGCAAAGTCAAAATCCGGAGTTAACATTTATAAATCAATAGGTGATGCTACGGAATGTAAACAGTTTGCGTTCGATTGGGACGCCAACTTTACCATAGGTTTTTTACTACAATTATAAATTCTACCAATAAAAAGAGGCTTGGAATGTTGACTATTGGTGGTCGATACTTCAAGCCTTTTTTTATATAAAACTGGCTGTACAATGACCCTATCACAACTTTTTCAGGAAATTTCTAAAAATCATTGGCCTGTAACGCTGTTCTTTTTGCTATTACCAATTGTAACTTGGGTTATTGGTTTGGTATCTATCGGGAGTAAAAATGTAAAGTTTTGGAGTTACGTATATGCAGTGTTGGTTTATGCCATTTGCATCCCGGGGGTTTTCGCTGTCACCCTCAATATTTATCTGTTTTTGTTTGAAAGACAAAGTATCTGGCAAGCCAATATCATTTTACAATTTCTTCCGGTGATTTCAATGATTTTGTCACTGATTTTGATAAAAAGTAAAATACCTTTCTCTCTTATACCTGGTTTTGGTAAAATATCCGGTTTTCTTACCTTAATTACCGCATTGATTGGCGTCATGTGGTTTATCGACAGAATACGCTTAGTAGCACTCACTTACGTACCATTTAGCGTTATTTTAGTGGGATTTATAGGCACTTTACTAGCAATTAGATTTGCATGGAGCAAATTATTCTAACCAATGGCTCGTACATTCAAATCTCTGTTACCGAAAATCAGAGACTTTTCTCACGTATGCTGGTAGAGCACTCGCTTCGTCACCATCACGTTGCCAATATTTGGGACGAACATGGAACCGAGTTATCCAGGACTCGCATGATGCGGTTCACTGGAAGTCTGGGAGAAATAGTTTTTGCCGATGCCTATCACCTCCCCCGCCCCCAGCGGGCATTTGGTGCAGAGCAAGGACAAGACTGGGGACAAGACTTTGAGATTAGATCTGATTCCGAAGTCTTTTCACTAGATATTAAATCCATGAAGCGTAATTCTGGTTTGTTATACTCCCATTATGTAATCAATATCCCTTCATCGCAATTAAACAAAACAGGCTCCAAAACCTCCCATTATTTCTGCATATCATTTCATCAGTCGGCAAGCGAAGGGACCGTGGCTTCTCTACTGGGCTTTATTGACAAACAATCGCTGATTTCAGGCGAAACGGGCAAGCTATATAAAGCTGGCTCCAAAAGAATTAGGTATGACAGTACTCATTTTACCTTTCATCAGGATACATATGAAGTTTTGTTCTCTGAAATGGATCCACCCGTGGTTACACATTTTATTCGAAACCTTCCCGGGTTTAAAATCTGTCATTTGAAAAACTGAATTATACCGGTATATTTGGTTATAAACTTCCCTTTTTTGATACAAAAGGACAGAAGTAAATTTAATTTTAGTTTATTAAATGGCCTCGCAATCACGCACATACAGTAAAAAAAAACTTCTTGGCCAAATTTACACACCGCCACATATCGTTCAAAAAATACTTACTGATACTGGATTTTACCATATTGGTTTAGAGGGCAAGTATATCTTAGATCCTGCTTGTGGAGACGGTCGGTTTCTAGTTCCTATTGTTAAATATATCATTGATAATTCACCAATAGAGGCATTAAAAGAGAGACTTAGCAAGGTGGTTGGCTGGGATATTGATCCGGAAGCCTTGAAACTATGTAAAAAGAACCTTAATTCGCTGACAACGCATCTACCGTTCAAGGTTAAATGGAGTCTTAAAAAAACGGATGCTCTACAACAAAACAAGGCTAGGAAACGGTTTGATCTCATTGTAGGAAACCCACCTTATATTCGTATTCAGCACCTTCCAGAAGCTCAAAGAAAGCACATACAACAAACGTACTCCTTTTGCCGAACAGGTTCAACCGATGCCTATGTTGCATTTTTTCAACTTGCTTCAAAACTATTGAATAACAACGGATTATGTGGTTTCGTTACCCCAAATTCATATATAACTTCTGAAACCGGGCTACCGCTACTAACTTTCTTCACCCAAAATA
>CALGRQ010000122.1 GCA_937880795.1 uncultured Dyadobacter sp.
CGCAGTTCGCCGAGCTGGCAAACGCTGTCCGGCAGCTGGCCGGGAGGCAAAGGGACTGGTCCGGGTTCGGAAAAAGAGTGGACAAGCTGGTTAAAGCTATATGGCTTGACAGATCATGAAGCTTCTAATTTTAAAGATATACCGTTGAATGACCTTGCCGGGTTGGCCTCGTTTAAGGTCCCAATTTTACATGTGATTGGCTTACAGGATAAAGTGGTACCTCCATCCGAAAATTCGGATATCTTGGTTCAAAATTACCAAAAGCTTGGAGGCCCGATTTCCGTATATCCCATGACCCGCGGTAAACAAGCGTTGGTAGGACATCATTTCCCCATTGAGCGTCCCGAATACTTTGCAGAGTTTATTTTCGAAAACAGTGTTCCGGTTCAAAAACCATTATCCCATAAACCCTATATCACCGTTAACAAAGGTTTGGATCGGGCATTTCATAAGTTCAGTACTGAGAAAAAAGGGGTAGTTGCTTATTTGGGAGGTTCAATAACCTTTAATCCTGGTTGGAGAACTAAAACCTCGCAGTATTTGCAGGAGAAATTTCCGGATACCCAATTCACCTTTATAGCGGCAGGTATACCGTCTTTGGGGAGTACCCCGCATGCATTTCGGTTTGGTCGGGATGTTCTGGAAAAAGGAGTTCCTGATCTTCTGTTTGTGGAGTCGGCGGTTAATGACCGTGGCAATGGGTTTAGTGAAGAGGCACAGATTAGAGCTTTGGATGGAATTATGCAACAGATGTATACCAAAAATCCAGCGGCCGATGTGGTGATGATGGCGTTTGCTGAACCAGCTAAAAATGCCGACTACGCGTCTGGAAAGGAACCCGTGGAGGTGGGAGTACATGAAAAAATAGCGAAATATTACGGCGCTTCCTATATCAATCTGGCCCAGGAAACCTATGATCGGATTAAGGCCGGAGAATTTACCTGGGAATTTGATTTTAAGGATTTACATCCATCTCCCTATGGTCAGGAGGTGTATTTTCAGACGATAAAGGAATTGCTAAAAATGAATCCTGAGACCGTTGCCGGCGTAGTAAAACATCCCGCGCCCTTGGGTAAGTTTTCCTATACAAAAGGCAGTTATCATTCCATTGAAGAAGCAAAAAACTTGAAAGGGTTTTCGATTGATTCGGATTGGAAGCCAAAAGAGAAAATATCCACGCGGGCAGGGTTTGTGAATGTGCCTATGCTGGTGGGAGAATCGGCTGGTTCGTCATTTCAGTTTGACTTTAAAGGACGTGGGGTGGGTATAGCGCTGATTTCTGGTCCTGATGCAGGCAAGATCACCTATACCATTGACGGTAAGAAACCGAAAACTTTGGATCTGTTTACGCAGTGGAGCAACCAATTGCATTTACCCTGGTATCTGATGCTGGATGATGAATTATCTGCGGGCAAGCATACCTTGAAGCTAACCATTTCCTCAGATCAAAACGAAAAGAGCGTTGGCCATGCACTTCGCGTGGTTCATTTTTTAGTGAATAAGTAACGACAACCGTATCCCAAACAATAATGCCCTCATCTTTGTACCGAAGTGAGGGCATTTTTGTGAGCGTGTTTACCGTGAAGTTTGGGTTGTATAGGTGCTTTCAAAAATTTTGTCGGCATTAGCCGCTTCAAACCCATCTCTCCGGTGACTGCGATTAATTTGATTTGCAGTGAGGTTTTCAAATTGTGGAAGCACTTTTCGTTCAGCAAATTCTACATAAGAACCTGAAATGCGCAATGTGTCTTCATGGGCAAACTGAGCATTGATCATTTCGGCTACCGTAGCGCTTTGGATCAAACCACCATCAGGGCTGGTTTTAATTTTTCCTCCGGCGGTGTTGAGTTTAATGTGAATGGATTCAAGAAATGAATTGAACTGAGCCACGGTGTTATATCCTTCTGGTAAATTATGGACGCTAATGGTGAAGTGATTCAAATAGTATCTGTTGTAAATCACCCAGGCGGCATACTCGCTTTCTTTTAATAGTGTTTGATAGTCCGCTACGCTTGGGGTTCTCCACAAGGGTTGGTGGAGAAATGCATCTACGGCGTATCCGTCATCTAAAATGAGGCTATCGACCGGATCACTTTTTACTTCATCCGTATAACTCCGTATGACTCGCTGCGCTTCCGGGGAAAGATCATTCACCCTAAGTTCACTTACAAAAATGCGTGGATCCGTTTCTCTGGGTGGGCTATACCACCATGCATCTAGTTTTTTCCCTTCGAAATAATAATGGTCGCGTTTCTGATAACCGTAGTGCAGAAATATTTTTTCAAAAGATTGAACGCCTAATTGGGGGACTCCCATGGTTCTGAATGCGATGTGGTCATTCTCTATATCCTGAGCATTGGCAATTATTTTATGCTGTACCATGGCATCAATAATCGTTTTTACATCAGGAACACGATCGGCATAGCGGCGCATCAATCCGTCGAGAACAATATCCAGCGTTTCTAGTTTTTGTGATGAAGTATCTTTCATATCAGTATATGTCTTGTGAATCTAATATCATTTGTATAAGGTAATTAACTAAAATTTAAAAGAATATACAATTCGAAAATATCAATTTACTGTACGCTATACAGGGCTTAGAATCATAAAATGAGGCACAGATAATTAAATAAACGAATACCGTGCTTACGATGGGAGTATAAAAGGTAAGTATCTTGTTTTATTAATATTGTAAGAATAAATTTGATTTATAAGCTGTCGTTTTCATGATGAACCGTTTTCTTTTCTTGGCAGGAATCGTATCGATAGTGACAATCGTGTTAGGGGCTTGCCATGAAAAAAGTACTACCAAGACCGGTGCTTTTCAAGGAGAAATTAGCTATAATTTTGATGTAAGGCCTATTTTGTCAGATAAATGCTTTGCTTGCCATGGCCCAGATGCTAATAAACGCGAGGCAGGCTTACGACTCGATATTGCCGAGAATGCTTATGCAAAATTGAAGGATGGTAAGGGATTTGCCATTTTTCCCGGCAAACCGGAGCAGTCAGAATTATATAAAAGAATTACTTCCACAGATCCGTCCTATCAGATGCCTACCCCGGAATCGCATTTAGGGGTTTTGAATGAAGCGGAAATAGGAACATTAAAGAAATGGATTGAGCAAGGAGCGAAGTACGAAAAACACTGGGCCTTTGCTGCCCCTACATTGCCCACAAAGCCAGATGTTTCAAACACCGATTGGCCCAAAAATGACATTGACCTTTTCGTATTGGAAAAAATGGAAGGTGCAAACCTGGCTCCGAATGAAGAAGCAGGTAAAAGCCATTTATTGAAAAGGCTAGCATTGGATCTAACCGGTTTACCACCGACCTTGGAGCAACAGAATAAGTTTGAGGCGGACAAAAGTCCCCAGGCATATGAAAAGATCGTGGATGAGCTTTTACAGCAGAAGACGTATGGCGAAAAGATGGCTGTATATTGGCTGGATATGGCTCGTTACGCCGATTCTTACGGCTATCAGGACGATGAAGTACGTACCCAATGGCCCTGGCGGGACTGGCTAATACATGCGTTTAACAAGAATATGTCTTACGACCAGTTCTTAACCTGGCAAATTGCAGGAGATATGTTACCCAATGCCACAAAGGAACAGATACTGGCAACTGCATTTTTTCGAAATCATAAATATACGGAAGAGGGAGGAGTGATACCGGAAGAGTATCGCATTGAGTATAACATTGACAAAACAAAAACATATAGTACGGGTGTTTTGGGATTAACCGTGGAATGTGCGCAATGTCACGACCATAAATATGATCCTATTTCGCAGGAAGACTATTACCGACTATTTGCGTTTTTCAACAATTCCAAGGAGGCAGGCTATGAAGGCGATGTGTCGCAGTCTAAGCCGGCGAAAAATCCTATGATGTATATCACCGATGAGGAAGCTAAAACTTTATTGGCGTTCATTAATCGGCCAGACACCGCTCGGTTGATTGTCTCCGTTTTGGGTGACCGTGATACGTTGCGTCCCACGCATATATTGAACCGAGGGGTATACGATGCACCTGGCAGGGTGGTGACAGCACGGGCGCTTCCAGCGGTCATGAAGTTTGATACGACCCTATACCCTAAAAACAGATTGGGCCTGGCTCAATGGACAACAAGTAAGAGCAATCCGCTAACAGCCCGGGTTTTTGTTAATCAGATCTGGCAGGAATTCTTCGGCCGGGGTTTGGTAAAAAGTACAGGTGATTTTGGTATGCAGGGTGATTTACCCACCCATCCCGCATTGCTGGACTGGCTGGCGGTGGATTTTATGAACCATCAATGGGATATTAAAAGGTTGGTACGACAAATTGTGACTTCGGCTACGTATCGTCAATCGGCGGTAATCTCGGCAGAAAAATTAAAGGCGGATCCTGAAAATATTTATTTATCTCGTGGGGCCAGATATCGGCTTCCGGCTGAGTTTGTCAGGGACATGGTATTATCCACAAGCGGTTTGTTGAATCCTAAAATAGGAGGACCTAGTGTTAAACCGTATCAACCGAAAGGATTGTGGGAAGCGGCTACTTCCGGACGGGGGTCGTTGCGTACTTACCAGCAGGACAGAGGTGAGGCACTGTATAGAAGAGGCATGTATACGTTTATCAAATTAACTGTTCCGCCTCCTTCAATGATTATTTTCGACGCAAGTAATCGGGATCATTGTGAAATTAAACGGTCCAAAACGAATACCCCTTTGCAAGCGCTCGTGATGCTAAATGACCCTACGGTTTTAGAAGCTTCAAGAGTACTGGCAGAAAAAATGACCCGAAAGCCGATGAGTACAGAGGCAAAAATAAAGGAGACGTTTCAGCGTATTGTTTGCCGTATGCCCACAGAAAAGGAATTAAAACTGCTTGTAGATTACTATAAGGAGGAGGAAGAATTGCTGTTAAAGGATAACCGTCAGGCTGCTAAAATACTCAGTATAGGCGAGTATCCTCATGAGCGTGGTGTGAATCAAAATCAGGCAGCGGCGTTGATGCGGGTGATAAACACCTTGTATAATATGGAAGAAACCATCACCAAATCGTGATACGCCAAGGGTAAAACTTATAAGTTATGGAAAAGCAGGTTTTTAATTTTGGTATGAATACCACACGTAGGCATTTCTTGTCCAAGCTTAGTTTGGGACTGGGTAGTGCTGCGTTAGGCTCTATGCTCATACCTGATCTTTTTAAAGGGAGTGGTGGTGAAAGCGATATGAATGATATCGTGGCGGGCTTGCCTCATTTTGCACCTAAAGCCAAGCGAGTTATATACCTTTTCCAAAATGGGGCTCCTTCCCAGTTGGATTTGTTCGATTATAAACCCATGCTTAACAAGATGCATGGAGAGGATTTACCGGAGTCTATACGAGGT